>JACOTZ010000326.1 GCA_016178155.1 Acidobacteriota bacterium | reverse complement strand
GATAATCGCCTCCACCGTTCTCGGCAGGTCGGCGTCCGCCATGACTACCAGGTGATTCTTGGCTCCTCCGAGCGCCTGTACGCGCTTTCCGTTCGCGGCCGCGGTGGCGTAGATGTACTTCGCGACCGGCGTCGAGCCCACAAAGGATACGGTCCTGACAAGCGGATGCCGCAGCAACACGTCCACCGCCTGCCGGTCGCCATGCACCAGGTTCAGCACGCCCGCGGGCAGCCCCGCCTCATCGAGCAGCTCGACCGTGAGACCCGGCGTCATCGGAACCTTTTCCGACGGCTTCAGCACGAACGTGTTGCCGCAGGCAATCGCGAACGGGAACATCCACATCGGCACCATCGCGGGAAAATTGAACGGAGTAATTCCGGCGCAGACGCCAAGCGGCTGGCGGATGGTGTGGCAGTCGATGCCGCCGGCAATATCGTTCAGCGAATCGCCCATCATGAGCGTGGGCGCGCCGCAGGCGAATTCGACCATCTGGATGGCGCGGCGCACCTCCGCCTTTGCGTCCTCGATCGTCTTGCCGTTCTCCCGGGTCAGCGTCAGGGCCACCTCGGCGGCATGTTTTTCGAGCAGCGCCCTGTAGGCATAGAGGACCTGGACGCGATCCACTACCGGCACGTCCCGCCACTTCAGAAAGGCCTCGTGCGCGGCCTGCACGGCGCGGTTCACGTCCGCTTCCGCCGCGTATGGAACGTGCGCCAGGACCTCTCCGGTCGCGGGATTCGTGACCGGCTGCAGCGGCCGCTGCCGCATTTCTTCCCAGGCGCCGTTCACGTAAAACGAAAGCGTGCGAACGGCCGTTTCCGTCGCTAACATTGTTCTCCTCCCATCTGCGCGACGCTGGCTCGCGCCGCCGAGCGCTGCATGAGGCCGCGGTAGAGGGTTCCCGCAACCAGAAACCCCACAAACCAGGCATAATCATAAACCCAGCGCAGGGGCGGCGCCACCAGCCCGAGCAGGGCCACGCCGACTCCCGCCGCCAGCGCAGCCACGGCGCGATAGTTGATCCCATTCGCGTATTCGTAAACGCCGCCGCGGCGATACAGGTCGCCGACGTCCAGCTCGCGGCGGCGCACCAGAAAGTAATCCGTAATCATCACGCCGGCGATAGGCCCCAGCAACGCGGAATATCCCACGAGCCATCCAAAAATGTAAGCGCTGTAATCGCTGAGCAGTTTCCACGGCATCATGAGGATCCCGATCACGCCCGTGATCAACCCGCCGGTCCGAAAGGAAATGCGCCTCGGACTCAGATTGGAAAAATCATTGGAAGGCGATACCACGTTGGCGGCGACGTTCGTGTTCAGGGTTGCAATCAGCAGAGCGACCAAAGCGACCAGCGCCACGACAGGCTGGTTGAACCTGCCCAGCAGCGCCACCGGATCCCAGATGGCTTCTCCGAACAATACTACCGAGGCGGAAGTCACGGCGACGCCGATAAACGAGTATAGCGTCATGGCGGCGGGCAAGCCGAGCGCCTGACCAAGAATCTGCGCTCGCTGCGAGGTGGCGTAGCGGGTGAAATCGGGGATGTTCAGCGCCACCGTCGCCCAGAAGCCCACCATCGCCGTGAGCGACGGGACAAAGAAGCGCAGGAACTCCGAGCCCGTCTGAAACTTGCTCGGCGCGCTCAGCACCGGCCCGAACCCGCCCGCTTTCGCCGTGATCCACCACAGCAGCAGCACACCGACCGCCAGCATGAACGGCGCTCCGATCCCCTCCAGGAAGCGGATGGTGTCGATGCCGCGCCAGATCACGAGCATGTTCAGCGCCCAGAAGGCGAAAAAACAGAGCCAGACGCCGCCGTCGAACGCGGCCGCCTGAGGCCAGAGGATCGTAAGCATCGAATAGATCGCCCGCCCGCCAATCCACGTCTGAATCCCGAACCAGCCGCAGGCAACCAGAGCCCGCAGCACTGCCGGTATGTTCGCGCCCCGCACGCCGAAGGAGGCGCGCACGAACACCGGAAACGGAATGCCGTACTTGGTCCCCGCATGCGCGTTCAACAGCATGGGAATGAGGACGATCAGGTTGCCCAGCAGGATGGTCCCGATCGCCTGCCGCCAGCTCATTCCGCCGGCAATCAGGCCCGATGCCAGCATATAGGTGGGAATGCAAACACTCATTGCGACCCATAGCGAGGCGTAGTTGTACAGCCCCCAGGTGCGCCGCGACGCAGGCACGGGCGCAAGATCGGGGTTGTATAGACCAGGATCGGGGCCGCCGGTCACGCCCATGCTCCACCCCGCGCCGCCCGCTTCAAGTACATGCCCTCGCCCGCCTTGCCGAGAAACCTGCCGCCGTCGACAATTGCTCTTCCACGCAGAAGCACGGTCCGCACATTTCCTCTCACCCGGAAGCCTTCGTACATCGAGTAATCCACGCGCATGTGATGCGTCGCGGCGCTGATGACGTGCTCCGCCGCGGGATCCCAGACCACGATATCCGCATCGCTGCCCTCGCTGATCGTACCCTTGCGGGGATACATGCCGAAGATCCGCGCAGGGGTCGTCGAGACCAGCTCGACGAAGCGGTTGAGCGTCAGCTTGCCGTCATTGACGCCGTAATGGTGAATCAACTGCAGCCGGTTCTCGATTCCCGGGCCGCCGTTTGGGATTTTGGTGAAGTCGTCTTTGCCGAGCGTCTTCTGGTCCCGGAAGCAGAACGGGCAATGATCCGTGGAGATGACCTGCAGATGGTCCCGCCGCAGCCCGTCCCAGAGCTTGGGCGGATGCCACTCCTCGCGCAGCGGAGGCGTAAACACGTACTTTGCGCCCTCGAAATTCGGCCGGGTCAGTTCTTCAATGGTCAGCAGCAGGTATTGCGGGCAGGTCTCGGCGAAGGCGGGCAGGCCGCGATCCCGCGCCTCGCGGACCTGGTTCAGCGCGTCCTCTGAAGAAAGGTGAACGATATATACCGGCGCACCGGCCATCTCGGCCAGGGCGATTGCCCGATGAACGGCCTCCGCCTCGGCCGTCGCCGGCCGCGTGAGCGCGTGGTAAATCGGCGCCGTCTTGCCTTCCGCCAGCGCCCGCTGCACGATCACGTCGATCACGCCGCCGTTTTCCGCGTGCATGCAGATCAGCGCGCCGTTTTTCGCGCTCTGCGACAGGGCACGGAAGATGGTGCCGTCATCCACCATCAGCACGTTCGGGTACGCCATGAACAGCTTGAAGCTGGCGACGCCCTCGCGCACCATGTCGTCCATGTCCTCGAGTCCCGCGCCGCCGAGGTCGGTCACGATCATGTGCAGGCCGTAATCGACGCAGGCCCTGCCCTCGGCCTTCTTCCACCAGGTGTCGAGCGCGTCACGCATTCGGGTTCCGCGCGCCTGAATCGCGAAATCGACGATCGTGGTGGTCCCCCCGAATGCAGCCGCGCGCGTTCCGGTCTCGAAGTCGTCGCTCGAGGTCGTGCCGCCGAACGGCATGTCGAGATGCGTATGCACGTCGATGCCGCCGGGCAATAGCAGCATACCCAAGGCATCGATGTGCGTTTCCGCGGCGGCTCCCGGAATGCCCTCGCGGACTTCGCGCACGGTTTCTCCCTCGATCAGGACATCGGCGCGGAAGGTCCGCTCCGCCGTGACAACTGTACCGTTGCGAATCAGAGTGCTCATCAGTGCCCGGTGCGGGATGCGGCCGCCGTAGCGCGCTGTTCCCAGCTTTCCCTCGGCAAGCCCGTGGGAACCTCTTGCATCGTAATGCAGTTCTCGACCGGACAGACCAGCGCGCAAAGATTGCAGCCCACGCACTCGGACTCGTCCACCCTTGGAATCCGGGCGAGCGGCGTGCGGTAGGGCCCATGACCGCCGTCATCGATTGGTGATGTTGCGAGTTTCGCAATCGGTGTTACCGCAATCCGCGAGCGGCTTGCCGCCTCAATCTGCGCGGGAACGACAGGCCCGTTCCCGTCCCCCGGGGCGCGGTCCAGGTGAATGCACTGGTGCGCGCCGTCCCAGCAGGCGATGTAGCACAAGTCGCAGCCGATGCACTTTGCCGGATCGATGCGCGCCACGATCCTGAAGTTCAGATCGAGGTGCTTCCAACCGGTGATGCGCGGCAAGCTCAAGCCGCGGAAGTCGTCGACGGTCCGGAAGCCCTTGCGGTCCATCCAATGGCTCAAGCCGTCGATCATGTCTTCGACGATGCGATAGCCGTAGTGCATCACCGCCGTGCAGACCTGAACGGTGCCGCAGCCCATCAGCAGGAACTTGGCGGCCTCGCGCCAGCCTGAGGTCCCGCCGATGCCGGAGACTGGCAAGTTGGTTTCGGCATCCCCTGCGATCTGCTGGATCATGTGCAGCGCGATCGGCTTCACCGCCGGACCGCAATAGCCCCCGTGGGCCGAGTAGCCGCCCACGTTGGGCCTCGGCGTGAAGGTGTCGAGGTCGATGCCGGTGATCGAGTTCAGAGTGTTGATTGCCGACAGACCATCCGCGCCGCCCCGCCTGGCTGCGCGGCTGATCGCGCGAATATCGGTGATGTTGGGTGTGAGCTTCACCAGCACCGGCGTGCGGGCGGCCTCCTTCACCCACTCGGTGATCATGCGGGCGTACTCCGGCACCTGTCCCACGGCGCTGCCCATCCCGCGCTCACTCATGCCGTGCGGGCAGCCGAAGTTCAGCTCGAGCCCGTCGGCCCCGGAATCCTCGGCTCTGCGCACAATTTCATGCCAGGCTTCGCGTTTCGACTCCACCATGAGCGAGGCGATGACCGCGTGCCCGGGATAGCGTTTTTTCACCTCCGCGATCTCGCGCAGGTTTAGCTCGAGTGGACGGTCCGTAATCAGCTCGATGTTGTTGAAGCCCATCATGCGCTGGCCGTTCCAGTCGACCGCCGAGTAGCGCGAGCACACGTTTACGATCGGATCGCCCAGCGTCTTCCACACCGCGCCGCCCCAGCCCTCGTCGAAAGCGCGCATCACCTGCTCGCCGCAGTTCGCCGGCGGACCCGAGGCCAGCCAGAATGGATTCGGGCAGCGGATGCCCGCAAACACCGTCGTCAGGTCAGCCATGTCGCGCCTCCAGAACGCGGATCATCGCCCGCGCGGCGCGCTTGCCGCCGGCCACGGCGTCTACCACCTCGCGTCCTCCGTTCACGCAATCGCCTCCCGCGAAATATCTCGGATTGGCGGTTTGCCCGGTCGCCCGGTCGACCGCAACGCACTTGTTCTCGAACTGGATGCCGCGGTCCGCTTCGAGAAAACTCCACAACCTGGATTGGCCGAGAGCCGGAATGACCATGTCGCACGCGAGCAGAAAATTCGACCCCGGTATAAGAACAGGCTCCGGCCGCGTGTCCCCATCGGGCGAGTTCGCATCGACACGCACGCATTCGACGGCGCCCGCACGCTGCGGCGCGCTGTCACTCGCGTGAATCGCCACCGGCCGTACGAGCCAGTGAAAGCGCACGCCTTCCTGCCGCGATCGCTGGTATTCAAAAGAGAACGCGGGCATATGCTTCTCGCTGCGGCGGTAGAGCACGTGGACCTCTTCGGCTCCCAGGCGTCGCGCCGCGTTCGCCGCGTCGATCGCCGTATTGCCGCCGCCGATCACGGCGACTCTTTTCCCCACATCCACCGTCCCGGCGGTTTTGTAATCGGCGATAAACGTAAGCGCATCGATTACCCCGGCCAGGTCCTCGCCGGGAATTCCCAATCGCCGCATCGCGCCCAGGCCGGCGCCCAGAAAGATCAGGTCGTATTCGGCTTCGATCTGGGCGATGGACACCGACCGGCCCACTTCCGCGGTCTCGAAGCGCACTCCCATCGAGCGAATCAGCTCGACCTCGCGCAGGCTGTCGCTCGGACGAAGCTTGTATTCGGCGATGCCGTAAGTATTCAGTCCGCCCGCGAGCGGCCTGCTCTCGAAGATCGTCACATCGCAGCCGTGAGCGGGCAGCTCGGCTGCGCAGGCGAGCGAAGCCGGCCCGCCGCCGATACAGGCGATGCGGCCCGGCCTCGCCGCGGCTCGAGGCGCCGGCAGCCGGGCGCCCCCGTCGTAGAAATGGTCCATTGCATCACGCTGCAGGCGCCCGATCTGGATCGGCTGCTCATTGTAGCGGTGCAGCACGCAGGCGCCCTCGCAAAGAATTTCGACCGGGCACACGCGCGAGCAGCTCAGCCCCAGAATATTGCTGGCGAGGATCGTCAGCGCGGAGCCGTGCAGGTTCCCGGTCGCGATCTTCCTGATGAAGCGTGGTACGTCGATATGCGTCGGGCAGGCAGCGGTGCAGGGAGCGTCAAAACAGTACAGGCAGCGATTGGCCTCCACGAGGGCCGCCTGCGAACTCAGGGCCGGGTGCAGATCGGGAAACCGTTCGAGGTTCGCGGGCAGAGGCAGACTGCTCATCGTCAGGCCTTCACCAGCGCGCCGTACATCTCGGGACGCCGGTCGCGGAAGAACTGCCATGTCCTGCGCACTTCGCCGATCATGTCCAGGTCCAGGTCCGCCGTCAGCACCTCGTCTTTGTCCCGCGACGCCTGCGCGAGGATCTGGCCTCGCGGATCGCAGAAGTAGCTGGACCCGTAGAACTCCCCGATGTTCCAGGGCGGCTCCACGCCCACGCGATTGATCGCGCCGATGAAATATCCGTTCGCGACTGCGTGCGCCGGCTGCTCCAGTTTCCAGAGGTGCTCGCTGAGACCCGCCACGGTCGCTGACGGATTGAAGACGATCTCCGCGCCGTTTAACCCCAACGCCCGCGCGCCCTCGGGGAAATGCCGGTCATAGCAGATGTACACGCCCACCTTGGCGAACCCCAGGTCGAACACCGGATATCCCAGGTTGCCCGGGCGAAAATAAAACTTCTCCCAGAATCCCGGGGCGACGTGCGGGATGTGTGTTTTCCGGTATTTGCCCAGGTACGTGCCATCAGCATGGATGACGGCCGCGGTGTTGTAGAAGACGCCTTCCTGCTCGCGCTCGTAGACCGGCACGACCAGGGCGACGCGGTGTTTTCGCGCTGTCTCTTGCATCAGGCGGATGGTCGGACCGTCCGGCACCGGCTCGGTGAAGTCGTACCAGCGCGTCGTCTGCTCGGCGCAAAAATACGGTCCATAGAAGATCTCCTGCAGACAGACGATCCGGGCGCCGGCTTCGGCCGCCTGGCGAATGTAGACCAGATGCTTGTCCACCATCGCCTGTTTGATCTCCTCGAGCGAAAGATGGGGCGGCTGCACATTGGCAGCCTGAACCAGCGAACAGCGGACGTTTCGGGGCATGCGATTCGATACGGGCAATCTTAATCTGTCACGCGCCGGGAAGCAACCGCTGGAAAACAGCCCGCCTCCCGCTATTCGGATGAAAAGATATGTGCGGTGCCCTTCCCGCGATCGCCGCGGCACCGAACCCCGCGCCCACGGGCCGCGCCGAACAACATGCGAATCGTGAGAGCGTAGATTCTCGGCCAGACTACGGGCTGGGTTGAGATTGGCGAATTCCACGTTGTGCTCCATGCTTGCGAAGGTGGAGGCCAGCGGGCTGACAATGCCGGGGCCTGGAACGCTTGGTGGATGCGTTTGCAGCCGGCAGACCATCGTGGATACCGCTAGTGTGGCTACTTTCCGGCGCAAGAATGCTTGAAATGGACGAAATGGACCGGCGCTAACCGAAGTTCGTCAGTGCGCCCCAACGGGGCAGATCACCAGTGGGGGAAGGACCCACTCAAGTAGTTGTTGGTAGGACTTGATAGCTTGCGAGCGTCCGAGCCGGGAAACCGGTGAGGGCGGAGCCT
>JACOTZ010000325.1 GCA_016178155.1 Acidobacteriota bacterium | reverse complement strand
TTCGGCCAGATCAGCCAAACGTTCGCGTTGCCGCGAGTGCTCCAGTTCAGCCTGAAACTCCTGTTTTGAGCCATGCCACCGAACCCGCACACCATCTCCCGCCGCCACTGCCTGGCAGGCGGGCTCGGATTGGCCGCGCAGCCCGCTGCCCGCGGCGCGCCTGCCCGCCCGAACATTCTCCTCGTCCTGGCCGACGACCTCGGCTGGAATGACGTCGGCTATCACGCCAGCGAGATTCGCACTCCGAACATCGATCGCCTTGCTCAGGGCGGCGTGCGCTTCACCCATTGCTATGCCTACCCCTTGTGCTCACCCACCCGCGCCGCCCTGCTCACAGGACGCTCACCGATGCGCTATGGCTTGGCCTACTCGGTCGTTCGCCCATGGTCGCCCTATGGTTTGCCGCTCGACGAGCACATCATGCCGCAGACCTTCAAAGCGCTCGGGTACCAGACCGCTATCCTCGGCAAGTGGCATTTGGGCCACGCGAACCGCCGTCACCTCCCCAACGCCCGCGGTTTCGATCACTTCTACGGGCACGTGAACGGGGCCATCGATTACTTTACCCACATGCGCGAACGTGGCATCGACTGGCAACGCAACGGCGTGAGCGTCCCCGAAGAAGGCTACACGACGCACCTGCTGGCCCGCGAGGCGGTCCGGGTGATCACCGGGCGCGACCGCTCCCGCCCCCTTTTCCTGTATCTGCCGTTCAATGCTCCTCACTCGCCGTTGCAGGCGCCGGAAGAGGCGATCGCCGCTTGTTCGCACATCGCCGACCCCAGGCGTCGCACCTTCGCTGCGATGGTCGAAACCATGGACCGCTCAGTCGGTACGGTCCTTGGCGCTCTCGAGAAGGAAGGCATCGCCGGCAACACGCTCGTTGTTTTTCTCAGCGACAATGGCGGGCCCACCGGCTCCGGCGCCCGAAACGATCCTCTGCGCGCCGGCAAGGCCACCGTGTTCGAAGGCGGCATTCGCGTGCCCGCAATCATGCGCTGGCCTGGACGCCTGCCGGCAGGCCGGGAGTTGGACCAGGTGATGACAGTTCAGGATGTCTTCCCCACTCTCGCTTCGGCCGCCGGCGGCAAGTCGCTCGCATCCAAGCCGCTCGACGGCGACGACCTGTGGGCGGCAGTCGTCGCCGGGCGCCCCGCGCAGCGCGGCGATCTCTTCTTTGCCGTGGAGCCCGACGACAAAATCCGCCAGCTCGCAGTCCGGCGCGGCGCCTGGAAGCTGGTCCGCCGCATCGAAAAACCTTTGGGACGCCAGACCGATTCTCTGTTCAACCTCGACGACGATCCCCAGGAGCGCACCGATTTCGCTTCCAGGCACTCCGATCTGGTGCGTACGCTCGGCGCGGAACTGGACCGCTGGCAGGGGTTGCATCCGCGCTGTCAGATCTTCACTACCTTGAACCCGCACCCCGGATGGGTGCCCCCGAAGGATTGGGCCAAAGCAGCCGCCGAGTGAACTGGTGTGCAGTTCCGCACACCGCACAAGTCATTCTGAGCCACCGGCTGGCAGCGGGCGGTCATCACACATCAGCGGCACACCCCGTTGAAAGCTGCGGCTGTGAATCAAGCTCCTATAGCCGGCTCGGCCGGCTCCCGCGGTTCTTCGACCGGCGCCGGCTTGACCGGCCCGCGCACCAGCAGGCGGAAGAGCACGAACGCGATCGGATGCATGACTCCCATCATGACGAAGATGGCGTTGTAAGAGTAATGCTGAACGATTTGCCCCGTGAGAAAAGTGAACGCAGTCCCGCCCAGGCCGTTCCCGAATGCGACGATCCCGGAGACCGAGCCCACCACATGCGTCGGGTAAATGTCGTTCGTGACGGTCACGATGTTTGTTTTCCATGCCATGTGGGCGAAAGTGACCACGCAGATGACCGTGATGGTAACCAGGTCTGACGGCGCCGCCGCCAGCAGCAGGCTCAAAGGCATCAGCAGAGCAAACGGCAGCATGCCCGCGGAGCGGGCGCTCAGAACATTCCATTTCCGGCGGATCAAATAGCCCGACAGCAGCCCGCCGCCGATCGAGCCGAGGTCCGCGGTCAGGTACGGCAGCCAGGCGAGCATGCCGATCTGTTGCAGCGTAAAGCCGCGCTCGTCCGCCAGGTACTTGGGAAGCCAGAACAGGTAAAACCACCACACCGGATCCGAAAAAAATCGTGCGAGCAATAGTCCCCACGTCTGCCGGTACCGAACAAGCGCCAGCCAGGAGGACTTGCGCAGCGCCGGCGCCGCCGTTGTTTCCTTCAGCAAGGCCGCTTCCTCCGGCGTAATGCGCGGATGCCGGTCCGGCAGGCGGAAGAGCACGAGCCAGGCGATCAGCCAAACCAGGCCGAGCGCACCGGTCAGCACAAATGCCGTGCGCCAGTCGTACCGCAGCGCGATCCAGGCGACGAGGGGCGGTGCGGCGACCGCCCCGATCGAGGCTCCCGCGTTCACCAGCCCGTTGACGAACGCGCGCTCCTTCGGCGGATACCACTCTGAGGTCACTCGCACCGCGGCCATGAAGTTCCCCGGCTCGCCCAGCCCCAGCAGCAGGCGGAAAAAGCCGAGCTGCAGGGCTGTCCTGGCAAAGGCATGCAGGATGTTGCTCGCCGACCACCACGAAATGAAAATCGCCAGTGCGGCGCGGGTGCCCCACCGGTCCACCAGGACCCCCGAGCCGAGATACATGAGCGTATAGGCGATCAGGAAGGCATTCAGAATGTGCGAGTACTCGAGCGGCGACAGCTTCAGCTCTTGCGTCAGGACGGGAGCAAGGATCGAGAGCGTCTGCCGGTCGATGTAGTTGATGACCGTCGAGAGAAACAGCAGCCCGGCGATCCACCAGCGCAGGTTGGCAATCTTCCTGGCTCGCCGCACAGAATCAAGAATACAGAGGTGGTGACATTGCGCCGCATCCCCGAGTTTCTCGGGAGCGGCTGACCGTCCGGCGCGGCCGCCGTCCCGCCCGTCACAAACCTGGGCCGGAGCGCGTTGGTGTCTGTCTCGCCTGCTATGCCGTGCCGCCGCGGCCGCGCAGGGGAACGCCTGCCGCCGCCAGCCGCGCCTCCGCCCGCTTCAGCGCGTTCAGCGCGCGGGCGATGTCCACTTGGCCCCCCGGCAAATCGAGGCGCTGCCGCGCGCGCTTCACAGCCGTCTCGGCGCGCTTTACATCGATCTCATCGATGCGCTCGGCGCGGTCCGCAAGCACCCGTATGTGGTTGTTCCGGATCTCGAGAAACCCGCCCAGCACAACCATGCTGTTGCGCTTGCCGTTCACCTCGGTGTAGGTCAGCTCTCCCATGCCGAGCTCGGCCACCAGCGGCGCGTGTTCCGGCAGCACGCCGAGATAGCCGTCCGCCGCCGGGATCTGCGCTTCCGTGACCCGCTCGCGCACCAGCAGCCGCTCCGGTGTCGCAACCTCCAGGATGAGGTTCGGCGCTGCCATATCGGATGTCAGCCCGCCGCCTTCTTGAGCTGCTCGGCGCGCTCCAGCGCATCATCGATCGTGCCTTGCATATAGAACGCCTGCTCCGGGATCTCGTCGTGCTTTCCCTCCACGATCTGCCGGAACCCCTGGATCGTATCGGCGAGCTTGACGTACTTGCCTTTGAAGCCGGTGAACTGCTCGGCCACGTGGAATGGCTGTGAGAGAAAGCGTTGGATCTTGCGCGCCCGGGCGACCGTCAGTTTGTCTTCTTCCGACAACTCGTCGATGCCGAGAATCGCAATGATGTCCTGCAGGTCCTTATAGCGCTGCAGGATCTGCTTCACCTGCTGGGCCGTTTCGTAGTGTTCCAGCCCGAGGATGTGCGGGTCGAGGATGCGTGAAGTCGACGCCAGCGGGTCCACCGCCGGGTAGATGCCCAGCTCGGCGATCGCGCGCGACAGGTTTGTGGTGGCGTCCAGGTGCGCGAACGTGGTCGCCGGCGCCGGGTCCGTGTAGTCGTCCGCGGGCACGTAGATCGCCTGCACCGACGTGATCGATCCGCGCTTGGTCGACGTGATGCGCTCCTGCAGCTCGCCCATTTCGGTCGCCAGGTTCGGCTGGTACCCCACCGCCGAAGGCATCCGGCCCAGCAGCGCCGATACCTCCGAGCCCGCCTGCGTGAAGCGGAAAATATTGTCGATGAACAGCAGCACGTCCTTGCCCTGCACGTCGCGGAAGTATTCCGCCACCGTCAGGCCCGAGAGTCCCACCCGCAGGCGCGCCCCCGGCGGCTCGGTCATCTGCCCATACACCAGCGCAATTTTCGACTTCGTATAGTCCTTCGGGTCGAGGACGCCCGACTCCTGCATCTCGAGCCACAGGTCGTTGCCCTCGCGCGTGCGCTCGCCCACGCCCGAGAAGACCGACACACCGCCGTGCTGCATGGCGATGTTGTTGATCAATTCCATGATGATGACCGTCTTGCCCACGCCGGCCCCGCCGAACAGCCCGATCTTTCCACCGCGCAGGTACGGCTCCAGCAGATCGATCACCTTGATGCCCGTCTCGAACATCTGCAGCTCCGTCGATTGCTCTTCGAAAGTGGGTGCCGGCCGGTGAATCGGCCATCTCTCTTGCGTCTGGATCGGGCCCATTTGATCCACCGGCTCGCCGATCACGTTCATCACCCGGCCGAGAGTCTCGTTGCCCACCGGCACGCTGACCGGCCCCGCGAGGTCGATCGCCTTCATGCCACGCACCAGGCCCTCGGTCGGCTGCAGCGCGATCGTGCGCACCCGGCCCTCGCCGATGTGCTGCGCCACCTCGACGATGATGTCGATCGGCTGCGGCGCGCGGAAGCCATCGCTCGTGATCCGGATGGCGGTGTGAATCACCGGCACCCGGCCTTCGGGAAATTGAATGTCCACCGCGGGTCCGGCGACCTGGATCACGCGGCCCGTGGCCCCGTTCGTGGGGGGAACTGCTGTAGCCATAATCTCCTGCTTGCTCCTTGGCGCTCGCCTATTCCAGGGCGGAAGCGCCGCTCACAACTTCGATAATCTCGCGCGTGATGCTCGCCTGGCGCACGCGGTTCATGTGCAGTGTCAGTTTTTCGATCACGTCGGCGGCGTTCGTGGTGGCTGCGTCCATCGCCGTCATGCGCGCGGCGTGCTCGGCCGCCGCGGTCTCGACCATGGCCTGATAAATCTGGACCTCCACGTAGCGCGGCAGCAGGTGATTTAAAAGCTGCTCCGGATCCTGCTCGTAAATGTAGTCGACCTGGCGCCCGCCCGCCGGCGGCGCGATCGGCAGAATCCGGCTGACCGTCAGCTTCTGCGACAGCACGCTCTTGAACTCGTTGTAGATCAGGTAGACTGAATCGATCTCATTCGCCTGCAGCCGGCCGGTGACCTTGCGCGCAATCTGCGCCGCGGCCTCGTATGAGGGGCGGTCGAACAGTCCCAGGTGCTCCCCCGACATCGGATACTGCCGCCGGCGGAAGAAGTCCCGGCCTTTGCGTCCCATCAGCTCCAGGTCGATGCTCTGGTCCGGGTGATCGGCGATGAACCGCTGGGCGCCCTTGATGATGTTGGCATTGAACGCGCCCGCCAGTCCGCGGTCCGAGGTCAGTAGCAGCACCTGGATCCGCTTCTCCGGCTGCGGGCTGAGCAGCGGCGAGCCCGCCAGTTCCTCGGATTCCACCCCCGCCTCCACCAGGTTCGAGAGAATCTGCTGCAGCATCTGGGCGTAAGGCCGCGCCGCCACCACGCGCTCCTGCGCGCGGCGCAGCTTCGCCGCCGAGACCATCTTCATGGCCTTGGTGATCTGCTGCGTGTTCTTGACCGAGCGGATGCGCCGCCGGAAATCGATCAGGCTAGGCATGCGTCAGTTGCGGTTTCTGCGCCAGCTCCGCGTTGAAGCGCTCCTTGAATTCGGAGATCGCCTTGTTCAGCTCCGCGCGGATCGCATCGTCCAGGATCTTCTTCTCCCGGATTTGCGCCAGCAGGCCCGCATGCGCGTTCTCCATGAAGCGGTATAACTCCGACTCGAATTTCCGGATGTTCTCCACCGGCAGGTCGTCGAAGACGGCGTTGACGCCGGCGTAGATGGCGAGAACCTGCTTCTCCACCGGGAGCGGCTGGAACTGGTCCTGCTTCAGCACTTCCACCAGCCGTCGCCCGCGGTTGAGCTGCGCCTGCGAGGCCTTGTCCAGGTCGGAGCCGAACTGCGCGAAAGCCGCCAGTTCGCGATACTGCGCCAGCTCGAGCCGCAGCGAGCCCGCCACCTGCCGCATGGCGCGGATCTGCGCGCTGCCGCCAACGCGGCTCACCGAGAGGCCGACGTTGATCGCCGGCCGTACGTTGGCGTTGAACAGGTCGGCTTCGAGATAGATCTGGCCGTCGGTGATCGAGATCACGTTGGTCGGAATGTAGGCGGAGACGTCGCCCGCCTGCGTCTCGATGAACGGCAGCGCCGTCAGCGAGCCTCCCCCCTTCTCATCGTTTAGCTTCGCGGCGCGCTCGAGCAGACGGCTATGCAGGTAGAAGACGTCGCCGGGGAACGCCTCCCGGCCCGGCGGCCGGCGCAGCAGCAGCGAAATCTCGCGATACGCGGCCGCGTGCTTCGACAGGTCGTCGTAAATGCACACCGCGTGCCTGCCATTGTCCCGGAAGTACTCGCCCATCGCGCAGCCGGCGTAGGGCGCGATGTACTGCATCGGCGCCGGGTCGGAGGCGGTGGCCGCGACCACGATCGTGTAGTCCATGGCGCCGTGGTCCTGCAGCGTCTTCACCACCTGCGCTACCGTCGACCGCTTCTGGCCAATGGCGACGTAGATGCAAATCACGTCGCCGCCCTTCTGGTTGATGATGGTGTCGAGCGCGATCGCGGTCTTGCCCGTCTGGCGGTCGCCGATGATCAGCTCGCGCTGGCCGCGGCCGATCGGAATCATCGCGTCGATCGCCTTGATGCCGGTCTGCAGCGGCTCCTTGACCGGCCGCCGGTCGACCACGCCGGGCGCCAGGCGCTCGATCGGATTCAGGCGCGCCGCTTCGACCGGACCGCGGTCGTCGATCGGATCGCCGATCGCGTTCACCACGCGTCCCACCAGCGCATCGCCGACCGGCACCGACATGATGCGCCCCGTGCGCCGGACTTCGTCGCCCTCCTTGATCTCAGTGAAATCACCCAGCAGCACGGTGCCGACCTGGTCTTCCTCCAGGTTCAGCGCGATGCCCGATATGCCGTGCGGAAACTCGATCAGCTCGCCGGCCATGACCGTCTCCAGCCCGTAAACGCGGGCGATGCCGTCGCCCACTGAGATCACGTAGCCGATCTCCGAGACGTTGACCGCGCGCTCGTAGTTTTCAATCTCCTCGCGCAGTACGCGAGTTATTTCGTCCGCTCGAATCTGAGCCATAGAACCGTTTGCCCCTGTGTGGCGCGCCGCCGGGCGGCCATTGTTCCTGTCCCGTCTCTTATTCTTATCTTGACAACCGCGCGCTCACAAGGAACACTTTCGAGCCGCGCGCGTTCGCCAGCGGCATGCGGAACCGCACCTTAGCTTGCGGCCAGCCGCTGGCGCAGCGTTTCCAACTGCCCGCGCACCGAGCCGTCGTAAATCGTCGATCCGATCCGCGCCACCACGCCGCCGATCAGCGATTCATCGATCGCATAGCGCGGGCGCACCTGCTTGCCGGTGACGCGCGCCAGCGCCTGCTCCAGCTCAGCCTGCTGGCCGGGAGCGAGCGGAGCCGCCGAGGTCACGTCCGCGCGCACTATCCCCATGCGCTCGTCGAGGATCTCCTCAAACCCGCTGGCGATCTCGTGAAAACGGCCCACCCGGCGGCGGTCGATAATCACAAACAGAAAATTCCGAACCGTCGGCGACAGCCCCATCACCTCCGCGAGCCTCCGTACCACGTCGCGCTTTCGTGCCAGCGACACCGCGGGCGACAGCAGCACGTTGCGCAGCTCGGCCGCGCTGCCGAGCGCCTCGCCGAAGCTGTGCAGCTCGGCCGAAACCTGCTTCGCATCGAGACCGGATCCCGGCGCCGCCACGATATCGGCCAGCGCGCCGGCGTATTTTGCGGCGACGGCTTGCGGCATCTCAGTGCGACCCCGTCCTTCCGTCCAGATCGCGCAGGAAGCTGTCGAGCAGCGCCGCCTGGTTCTGCTGGGTGAGACGCGAGCGGAGTTGCTGCTCGGCGAGCTGCAGCGCCAGCCCGGCCGCGTGCGCCTTGAGCTCGGCCGAAGCCGCCTTGGCCGCCGAAGCTACTTCTTGCTCGGCGTTCGCCTGTACCTTGAGCAGTTGCTGCTCGGTTTGGGCGCGCACGCGGGCGCCTTCGGCCTCGATCTCCGCCCGCGCGCTGCGCCGCAGATCCGCGATTTCGGCCGAAATGCCCGCGAGCTTCTTGTCAATCTCGGCGGCCTTTGCCTCCGCCTCCGCCTTCATCCGCGAAGCCTCCACGATGCCCTGCCGGATCATCGCGGTCCGGTTCTGGAAGAAGTTCCCCGCACGTTTGGAGATGAAATAGCCGAGCAGCCCGAATAGGATGACGAAATTCGCCCACTTCCACCAGATCTCGTTGCCCACCCCGCGCGCCTCTTCCTGCCGGGCCGCGGCTTCGCCCGCCTGCGTGCCGGGCGAGTGCTGCGCGGCCGCGGGCTGCTCATGTCCAGCCGTGGGCGCGGCGTGTTCCTGCGCCAGTCCGAAGAATGGAAGCACGGCCAGCAGGACCGCAAGCGCGCGCATCAAGCCGCCTTCTCCTCGAGAATCGCCGCCGTGACCGCGTCCGCGATCGCGCGGCTCTCGCCTTCGAGCGCCCGCCTCGCCTCGGCCGCCTCCGCGGCGAGTTGCTCTTTCGCCTGCTTCACGATCAGATCGGTGTTGCGGCGCGCCTCCTGGACGCGCGCCGCCTGCTCAGCCCGCCACTGCCGGCGAAGCTCCTCCTGCTCTTTGTAGATCTCGGTCCGCGCGGCACGCAGCGATTCCCCGTATTCGGCCGTTTTCTGTGCCGCGGCCTCGAGGCTTCGCTGCGCCTGCTGGCGCGCGCCTTCGGTGGCCTCCCGCCGCTGCGCGAGCACCTTCTCGAGCGGCTTGAAGAAGATCGCTTTCAGGAAGAAATGCAGAAACAGAACGACAAAGAAGGTGGGCAGAGCTTGCAGCAGAAGTTCGCCCAGCGCTGGTAGAATCGCTTCCATCCGGTTTTGTAAAAAAAGGGAAGAAGTTGCCGAGACCGACCTGATCTGGCGGAAGCCCTAAGCAGTTAAATTACCACAGCCGAACACCCTGCCGCAACCGGCGCCGCCCCGCCGCCAGCGATTTCGCAAACCCACTTCGGAGGCGCGCTAACCGCAAGCAGGGAAGACATTTTGTGCGGAAGTTCCGCGGGCCGGCCTTGTAAAGGCGGGTTTGGCCTTCGGCAGAACGGGTTTCGAGCATTGCCGGCAG
>JACOTZ010000324.1 GCA_016178155.1 Acidobacteriota bacterium | reverse complement strand
GGTTCCCCAAATTGGTGTGATTTAAAGCATTAAAGGCATCGGCACGGAATTGGAGCCTCATCCCCTCGGTGATCGCAAAGTCCTTGCCGAGCGCGAAATCGAGCGTCCACAAGCCCGGTCCACGGATCGCGCCGTTGCCGACATTGCCGGGCCGTAGGGTTGCTCGCGAGACCGGGCTGATGGGAACGCGCTGGAAGGCCGCGGTGTTGAGATAGATGAGCGTGTCCCGGTAATTGCCGAGGATCGGGTTGCCGCCGACATAATCGGGCCGGCTGGCGGGAACCGTCGAGGACTGGCCGAGGGTGAGGGCGTCTCCGGTCTGCGCACGAAAAATGCCGGAAATCTGCCAGCCTCCGAGCGCGTGCTTCACGAACGCGTTCTCCTGGGCGAGGAAGAAGGGCAGGTCGTAGACCCAGTCCGCCACGAAATAGTGAGTGACGTCGCCCGCCGAAGGTCCGCGGTCGGCCCGCCAATTGAAGAAGTCCTGGACGACGTTCGTGGCGTCGCCCTGGAAGGTCGCGCCGATGTCGCCGCCGGTATAGGACAGCGCCTTTCCCCAGGTGTAATGCGCGCTGCCGGTGAGTCCCTTCGAATAGCGCTTGCGCACGGAGGTCTGCCAGGAGTAGTAGAGGGTGTTCTGGGAGTCATCGAGGTAATTGCCCTCGCCCAGATTGGGATTCGGGCGTAGTCCGGTGACGCGGTCGATCGTATTGAAACGCCGGTACATGAAGTACTTCACGCCGCGGTTGCCGACGAACGCCGTCTCCAACATCAGCGACGGCGTCAGCGACCGCTGCACGCCCAGGTACAGGTTCATACTGTAGGGCGCCTCGAGGTCGGGCTTGAACAGATCGGCGATCTGGACCCGCGTGCCGCCTTCCACCAACGGCCGGACGTCTTCGTTAAAGGCCGGAAATTTGAGGTTGGCCTCCGCAATTTCCTGACCCCTCAGGTTGACGCGGAAAGGTACGTTCTTCGCGTTGGCGACGGCATTGTTAAACGTGCCCCACATGAGCGGACTGAACATGACTCCGAAGCCGCCGCGAATGACGGTGTTGCCCTTCCCGTCCGGGTTATAGCTGAAGCCGGCGCGCGGACCGAGATTCGCCCAGGCGTCGTTCTCAAACGGATCGAGCGGATCGCGGAACGGGCCGAAGGTGAACCTGTCGTCGAGCAGACCGTCCAGGTTGAACAAGGCCGCCGGCGCCGGTCCCGTCGGCTCGGCGACAAACTTGCCGAAGAAATCCCAGCGTAGTCCCAAATTGATCACCAGCCTCGGATTGACGCGCCAGTCATCCTGCGCGAACACGCCGAATTCGTAGCTCTTGGACTTATACGGGTTGACGCCGAAGGTCACCTGCAACTCGCTCGGCTTGTTGGCGAGAAGGTCGGCCGCATTCTCATAGGTGAGCCGCGCGTTCTCGATATTCGAGCGGCCGCCTCCGCGGCGGCTGTACTTGCCGCCGAACTTCAGCGAATGCCCGCCGGTGTGGCGCGCGTACTTCTGCTCGAGAGTCCAGACCGGGCCGCCGATATGGATGATCTCGCTATCGGCCGTGCCGAATTTGCCGCGCAGGGAGATGACCGGAGTCCGCTTGCCCCCGAAGTAGCTCTCCTTGAATTGCGGATCGATGCCGCCGCTCCAGAACGAGTCTTCGCGGTCCATGTCGTTGAGGTTGTAACCGAAGCGCGTTTCCGAGCTCCAGGCGGCGCCGCCGAAGACGTAGCTGGCCGTGCCCCGCTCCTGGAATCCGCGCCACTCGCGATCGTTGCCTATGCGGTAGCTCGGGTTGATGCGGAACGGCCGGCCCCGCGTGTAGGTCAGGGCGAGATTGCTCGCTTCAGTGACCCGGATGTCGCCCTTAACCACGACATGGTTGTCGCTCGCGCGCGAGCCGGTGGCCCCAAGGAAGAACCCGACCTCGTCACCGGGGTTGGTGTCCGGCTGGTTCGGCTCGGGCAGGGTCTCGAAGGCGCGCTTGTATATCGGTTGGGCGCGCAGCACCTGGGCCCGAAACTCGGGGGTAGGCGTATTGCCCGAAACAGCGCGAAACGCGCGCTCCTGGTACCCTTCGTAGGCGCCGAAGAAGAAGATCCGATCGTGCTTCACCGGCCCTCCCAGAGACCCGCCATACTGGTTGAAGGTCAGAGGAGCTTTGGAGCGCAGGAACTGGCTGCGTGCGTTGAGATTCTCGGCCTGAAAGTTCTCGAACAGGCTTCCATGAAACGTGTTTGTGCCGCTCTTGGTAAGCAGATTCACGTTTCCGCCGAGGGTCTGCCCGTATTCGGCCTGGATCACGCCTTTGATGACCTGTAGTTCCTGGATGCCCTCGATCGAAAGGGTGTCGATGTAGTTGAAGCCCTGGTACATCGAGGTGGCACGGCCCTCCGGGTTGGCGCTGGCATCGGTGCCATCCACGGTGATGTTCGTCCCGCTCTTTCCCAGTCCATTGAGGCGGACGCTGTTGCCGGAGCTGCCTGTATAGGTGACGCCGGTCCCGATCGCGAGCAGGCTCGAGTAGTTGCGGCGGGCCACCGGCAAGTTCGTCACCTCGAGCTCCGACCTGCTCTCCCGCTGTTCGGAGCTGACCGTATTCACCAGTGGCGTGGTGGCCTCCACGGTCACGGTCTCGGCGAGCTGGCCGAGCTGAAGCGTGAAGCTCTGCCGGACATTCTGGGCGGCCAGGAATTCCATGCCGCGCTGCTCGTGGCGCTTGAACCCTTTGCCTTCGATGCTCAGCGTGTACCTGCCCACCGGCAGGAAATCGAAAACGAACTCGCCTCTGTCATCACTGACCTTGGTGGTCTTCGCGCCGGTGCCCTCATTCGTAAGGGTCACCTGGGCGGCCGGAATGATGCTGCCGGACGGGTCGTTGACGATGCCGTAGAAAGTCGCCGTGGTGACTTGGGCGATCAGCATCGCAGCACTCAGGACAGCAAAGCCGGCTACCGCCAGCATTGTATGACGCAATTGCATTCCATCCCCCTGATTGGTCTTGAATCACCGCCGCCGCCCCCTCCGCCGGTCTGGGGCCGGCGCAGCCGCGGCGGTTTCAACCCCGTTACTGAGGCGCCCCTCCAGGCACACCTCACATGAACTCAACGAGTATATGCCCAGGATCGGATTCTTCAAGGTGGAGAACGGTTACGGGAACGGTTCGCTGTGTTAGAATCGCGGCCTGATGTGGTTCCGACGGCCGCGGCCGCGAGCCGGAAGGCCGAAATCCCGCGGGCGGGTGTGGACGATTGCCCTGGTTGCGGCAGCAGCGGTAGGCGTGTTCCTGCACAGCCGCCCCAAACCGGCGGCGTCTTTACCCGCAGCGGAAAAACACGCAGCCGCTGGGCCGTTGTTCGTCTCCGGCGCCGATCGGGGATACATCGATGCCGCCCGCTGTGCCGCCTGTCATGCGGCCATCGCCGCAAGCTATCGGAAGACGGCAATGGCCCGGGCCTTTTATCCGCCCCGCCCCGAGACCGTCAGCGCTTCCCAGGTGAGCTACTACCACGCTGCCTCCGACCGGCATTACACCCTTGAACGCCGCGACAACCGGTTCTTCCTGCGCCGGTATCAGGCGGGCTACGGCAGCGCCCAAACCAACGTGGTCGAGAAGGAGATCCACTACGTGATGGGGTCTGGCCGCCACGCCCGCACGTTTTTACACCGGACCGGGGACGGCCGGCTGCTGGAACTGCCGGTGGCGTGGTACGCGGAGAAAGGCGGCTTGTTCGCCATGAACCCCGGGTATGACCGCGCCGACCACGACGACTTCCGCCGCCGCATCACCTACGAATGCATGTTCTGCCACAACGGCTACCCCGAGATCGCCCCAGGCGCGGATCTGGCCGGCTCCGACCCGCTGTTTCCCGGGAAGCTGCCGGCGGGAATAGACTGCCAGCGCTGCCATGGGCCGGGGCGCAGCCATGTGCGGGCGGTCGAGAGCGGCAAACCGGTGGAACAGGTCCGGGCCGCGGTCGTGAATCCGCGGCGGCTTAGCCGCGAGCGGCAGCTCGAGGTATGCATGCAGTGCCACCTCGAATCCACCAGCTTCCGACTGCCCCACTCGCTCCGGCAGGTGGGTCGAGGCGTGTTTTCCTACCGGCCCGGCGAGCCGCTGGCGGACTACATCCTGCATTTCGATCATCCGCCGGGCGCGGGTTACGACGACAAGTTCGAGATCGCCCACCAGGCATGGCGCCTGCGAAAATCGGCCTGCTTCCAGAAGAGCGCGCTGACCTGCACCACCTGCCACAACCCGCACGATGTGCCCCGCGGCGCCCCGGCCGAGCAGCACTACACGCAGGTGTGCCGCAGTTGTCATGATGCCGCGCTGGTGAAGCTGGCCGCCGCCGGCCGGCACACGGCAGACCCGGGCTGCCTCGGCTGTCATATGCCGAAGCGGCGAACCGACGATGTCGTTCACGTCGTGATGACTGATCATTTCACCCAGCGGCGCAGGCCGGCTCGCGATCTCACCGCGCCTCTGCGCGAGCGGCACGACACACGCGAAACCGCTTACACTGGCGAGGTGGCGCCGTATTACCCCTCGCCGCCCCCGTCGACGCCCGCTAGTGAGCTGCTGGCCGCCGTCGCGCAGGTGAAGCAGAATACGAATCTGAAGGGCGGAATCCCGCGCCTGGAGGCCGCCATTGCACGGCACAGGCCCGCCCAGGCCGAGTATTCCTTCGAGCTGGCGGAGGCCTACTGGAACAGCGGCGAGGCTGAGAAAGGCTTCGAATGGTACGAGCAGGCGCTACAGCGCAACCCCGAATTCTGGCCGGCGCTATACGGCTACGGCACGGCGCTGGCGAAGACCGGCCGTCACGACCGTGCCATCGCGCTGCTCGAACGCGCTGTCGCGGCAATGCCGCAGAGCGCGGCATCGCGCGCCCACCTCGGCCTGGCGCTACTCGAGGCGGGGCGAGTGGACGAAGCGGCGACGGCCCTGGGCGAGGCGGTCGCGCGGGATCCCGACGTTCCCGAAGCCCACAATACTCTCGGAGGCGCGCTCCTGCGCAAGGGTGACTCCGCGGCCGCCGAGTCGGCATTCCGGGAAGCCATCCGCGTGCAGCCGGACTACGCGGAAGCACACAAGAACCTCGCTGACGTGCTGCTCGCGCGCGGCGAGGTGCGCCAGGCTCGCTGGCACCTCGAGCGCGCAGTGCGGTATGAGCCGGACTACGCCGAGGCCTATGTAGCGCTGGGCGACGCGCTGGCGATGGAGAACAACGTCCCGGCCGCAATCGAACAGTACCGTAAGGCCGTAGCGGCGCGGCCGGGCCTGGCGGCGGCGCAGTTCAATCTCGGCGCGGCCCTCGCCGGCCTGGGCCGCCGCTCCGAAGCCAGGCAGCACCTCAGCGAAGCCGTCCGGCTGGAGCCGCGGAACCTGGAAGCGCAGCTCAATCTCGGCCTGCTGCTCGCCGGGGAAGGCCGCCGCAGGGAAGCCGAGCCTCACCTGCGCGCCGCCGGCCGCAGTCGCGACCCCCAGATCCGCGACGCCGCCCTGGCAGCGCTCCGCTGATTGGGTTCCGGTTTCGTGCCCAAACCGCTCGCTGAAGCTGGTGACACAGAAACGCTCCCCTGGAAATGCGGTGACGGATTATGGAAGCCGATTCAGCGGCCTGGCTCCGGCAGCTTCAGCCGAATGCGTCACCGTAATGCGGACGTCAGCACCAAGCACGTGGTCGGGCAAGCCGAAAACTTCACCGGGTCGAGAACTGAACGCCCCGATCGAGCGATCAGGTTGGGTTGCTCGTGGCCGGCGTTCGCACCATCCTGCTTCCTCTCACCTCACCCACCCGGGGACCACGTAGGAGTAGAAGGTTACCAGCAGTCCCAGTAGCGATGCCAGAAAGATGCTGTGCTTGAGCGTGAAACGGAACAGCTTCGCCTCATCATCACGCGGCATGCCGGTGGCCGCGGCGGCGACGGCGATGCTCTGCAGGCTGATCATCTTACCCATGACACCGCCGCTTGAATTGGAGGCGGCCATCAGGATCGGGTTCATGCCGAGCTTGTTGGCCGTGACCACCTGCAGGTTGCCGAAGAGCGCGTTGGAGGACGTGTCGCTGCCCGTGAGGAAGACGCCGAGCCAGCCGAGCAGCGAGCTGAAGAACGGGAACAACGCGCCGCTGGCCGCGAAGGCCAGTCCCAGCGTCACCGTCGCTCCCGAGTAGTTCATCAGGAACGCCAGCGCGAGCACGGCCGCAATTGTGATGATCGAAAACATCAACTGCCGGGCGGTCATCCAGACGACGCTCGCGAACTTCCGCACCGACATCCGCAGCAGCAGGGCGGAGAGAAACGATGCGATGAGGCAGGCCGTGCCGGAGGCGGCCGCGATGTTGAAGGTATACCCAGCCGCGTAAGAAGAAGGCTTGACGGCAGCCGGCGGCATGCGCTCGATCAGGTTGTGCAGGCCCGGCCAGTTGAAGGTGAACGTCGCCTGGTTGAGTACCGTCTTGACGCCCTCGATGCCCCACAGCAGCACCAGCACTACCAGCAGGGTGTATGGCAGCCAGGCCACAAAGATCGCTCCCGCCCCGTGGCTGCGGGGCGCGGCAACTTTGGTTGCACCAGGCAATTCAAAGTGGTTCACGGGCTTCCAGATCTTCAACAGAACGACGAGCGCACCCATGGCGGCAAGCGAGCTGAGTATGTCCGTGAGCTGCGGGCCGATATGGTTGGACACGAACAACTGCGTCGCCGAGAAGGTCACGCCGCACAGCAGCGCCGCCGGGATGACCGGAACGAAGGCCCGAAACCCGCCCATCACCAGCACCAGGTAGGCGGGCACGATCAGCGATATCGGCGCGCAGATGCGGCCCACGTTGGCGCTCAGGTCGAGCAGCGGCAGCCCGGTGATGCCGTTGAGCGTCAGCAGGGGCGTCCCGATGGAACCGAACGCCACCGGCGCCGTGTTGGCGAGCAGGCAGATGCCGGCCGCATAGAAAGGCGAGAAGCCGAGGCCCGTGAGCATCGCCGCCGCCACCGCCACCGGCGTCCCAAAACCCGCCGCGCCCTCGATGAAGGCGCCGAAGGCGAAGGCGATGAGCAGCGCCTGCAGCCGGCGGTCGGGCGTCAGGCTGCCGACCGAGTCCTTGATGATCTCGAACTTGCCGGTCTCGACCGTCACCCGGTACAGCACCACGGCCCAGAACACCACCCAGGCGATCGGGAACAGCCCGAAGGCCGCGCCGTACGTGACGGCGCCCGCCAGGAGGTTCGCCGGCATTCCGTAAACCGCCAGCGCAACAGCCGCGGCCGCGGCCAGCCCCGAGAGGGCCGCGATCCACGCGGGTTTGCGCAGCACTCCCAGCAGAAAAAGCAGAACAAAAATGGGCACCGCCGCCGCGATGGATGAGAGAGCAATGCTCTCCGCAATCGGTGTGTAGTTTTGTTGCCACATGTTGGTTTCACGGGCGCGCCCTCTCCGCGCGCCAAGCGGACCATTATCCGTGCACGGAGCGGTGCGCGTCAAACGGGGTCGGCTGCCGCACTCTCTGCGATACCATATCCGCTTGACTCTCGGGTTTTTCGACTACATCATCCTGGCGCTGTATTTCGGCTTCGTGCTGGGCATCGGCGCGGTGATCAGAAGGCGCGTTAAGACCAGCGAAGAGTTCCTCACGGCGAGCCGGTCGGTGCCGGTGTGGATCACCAGTCTCGCCTTCATGGCCGCCAACCTCGGCGCCCAGGAAGTCATCGGCATGTGCGCTTCCGGCGCCAAGTACGGCATCATGACGGCGCACTTCTACTGGGTCGGCGCGATTCCCGCGATGATCTTCGTGGGCGTGTTCATGATGCCGTTTTACTACGGCAGCCACGCGCGCAGCGTGCCCGAGTATCTCAAGCTCCGCTTCGACGAAAAGACGCGCGGGTTCAACGCCATCACCTTCGCCGTCATGACCGTCTTCTCCTCCGGCATCTCGATGTATGCGCTGGGACTGCTTTTCCGGCTCGTGCTCGGCTGGGACTTCACGGCCTCGGTGCTGCTCTCGGCCGCCATCGTGCTGATCTACATCCTGCTCGGCGGCCTGACCAGCGCGATCTACAACGAGGTGCTGCAGTTCTTCCTGATCGTGCTCGGCTTTTCGCCGCTGGCAATCCTGGCGATCGCGAAGGCGGGAGGCTGGTCCGGCATCGCATCGCGGCTGCCGCCGCCGATGACGCACTCGTGGCAGTATCTCGGGGACGCCTCCGGCAACGCCATGGGGGTGGAATGGTTCGGCATGGTGGCGGGGCTCGGGTTTGTTCTGTCGTTCGGCTACTGGTGCACCGACTTCCTGGTGGTGCAGCGGGCCATGGCGGCCGATTCCATGTCGGCCGCGCGCCGCACGCCGCTGATCGCCGCCTTCCCCAAGATGTTCATGCCCTTCATCGTCATTCTTCCGGGCATCGCCGCGCTGGCGCTGACCCGCATGGACGTCGGCTACAGCCTGCCGCCGAAAGGCGACGGCTACGATTACGACCAGGCGCTCACGACGCTCATGGCGCAGTTCTACCCCTCCGGACTGCTGGGGGTGGGCCTGACCGCGCTGATGGCCTCGTTCATGTCCGGCATGGCCGGCAATGTCACGGCGTTCAATACGGTCTGGACCTACGACATTTACCAGAGCTATATCCGCCGTGCCGCGCCCGACTCGCACTACCTCACGGTGGGCCGCGTAACCACGGTGATCGGGATTGCGCTTTCCATCGCGACCGCGTACCTGGCGCAACGCTACAACAACATCATGGACCTGCTGCAGCTCGTCTTCGGATTTGTCAATGCGCCGTTGTTTGCGACGTTTCTGCTCGGCATGTTCTGGCGGCGCGCCACCGGCCACGGCGCGTTTGCCGGGCTGCTATCGGGCACCCTGGCGGCAGCCTTGACGCACGGGCTCACCAGCGCGGAAGGAAAGGGCGCGTGGGTGGCGGCGCTGCACACGTTTCCCTCCACCATGGCGCAGAACTTCTGGATCGCGATCGTCGCCTGGACGGCATGCTTCCTGGTGACCATCCTCGTGAGCTTCGCCACCGCACCCAAGCTCGAATCCGATCTGCGCGGCCTCGTCTATGGCCTCACCGAATTGCCCAAGGACGAAGGCGTAAGCTGGTATCGCAGGCCGGGCCCGCTGGCGGTGATCGTGGGTGTGCTGGCGCTGCTGCTGAACGTCGTCTTCTGGTAATCATGCTCGACTTGCGCAAACCCTCCGGCTGGTTTTTCCTGTTGTTGGGAGCGATTCTCATCTTTCTCGGCGTGAACGCGCCCCATCTGCGCGCGCCGCTCACGATGGTGAACATCAACCTGTACGCGGGCATTGCCATGGCCGTTTTCGGAGGGATTCTTCTGTGGCTGGCGCGCTCGCCATCCTGAAGGACATCTTCCGAAGCCGGTTTCCCGAGGCAGCCGCGCCGCGCCTGTTCCGCGCCCCCGGACGGGTCAATCTCATTGGTGAGCACACGGACTACAACCTGGGTTTTGTCCTGCCCATCGCCATCGATTACGCCTGTTACACCGCCTCGGCCGCCAACGGGCGGGGAGAGCTTCGCGTGTACTCGGAAACCATGGGGCAGGGGCGCGAGTGGCCCCTTGAGGGGCTCGCCGGTGTGCCTCCTTCCGGCGACTGGAGCGACTACCCGCTCGGGGTGGCCAACCAGCTCCTGCGGGCCGGCTACGACATCCCGGCCGTGGATCTCGCGATCCACAGCACGCTGCCGCTGGGCGCGGGGCTGTCTTCTTCGGCGGCCATCGAGGTGGCGGCGGCGCTCGCGCTGCTCGGCGGCCGGGAGATCGAACCCCGCGAGCTGGCGCTGCTCGCGCGCCGCGCCGAGAACCAGTTTGTCGGCACGCCCTGCGGCATCATGGACCAGTACGTCTGCGTGCACGGCGAGGCGGGCTCGGCCATCGAGATCGACTGCCGGGACGTCACGCACCGCGCCGTTCGCCTGCCCGAAGCCGTGCGGGTGGTCGCTGTCAACTCCATGGTCAAGCACGAGCTGGGCGGCTCGGCCTACGTCGATCGGGTGCGCGAATGCAGCGAGGCGGTGGCCGCCATCGCCGAGCGCTTCCCGGACGTGCAGAGCTTGCGCGACATCGACAGTGAGCGGCTGCAGTCGCTACGCCCGAGCCTGCGCGAGCTACCATTCCACCGCGCGCGCCACGTGACCACCGAGAACGGGCGCGTACACGCCTTTGTGGCGGCGGCCGCGCATGGCGATCTGCGCCGCATGGGCGCGCTCTTCATCGCATCGCACCGCAGCCTGCAATATGACTACGAGGTGAGTTGCGCGGAGCTGGACTTTCTGGTCGACACCGCGCTCACCATCCCGGGTGTCTATGGCGCGCGCCTGACCGGCGGCGGCTTTGGCGGCTGTACCGTGAACCTGGTGGCGCCGGAGGCGTTGCCGCAATTCGAGGAGCGCATGCGCGGTTCCTATCAGGCGAAGTTCGGAATCGATCCCCAGATCTTCCCCTGCGACGCCGCCGCCGGGGCGGGCGAAATATTCGAGTGAGCGGGCC
>JACOTZ010000323.1 GCA_016178155.1 Acidobacteriota bacterium | reverse complement strand
CTGGCGCGGCTCCTGAACGGGGCGCTGGGAATCACGACCGTCACCACGCGTCACCACTCCTGCTCCATCCTGCGCCGCCTGGGTGGTCGATCGTTGTTGGACGACGGCGTGGAACTACCCTCGTATTTCGATCCCGTCTACAAGTGTGAAATGGAAATCCTGAGGTTCGACTCCGCATCGCCCAACCCGCGCTTTGAATCGTGGCTGGACAATTTCCGCGGCTCTCTGATGAACGTGCCGGTGATATGCGGAGGCGCGGCTCGAGAGTGGTGCGCGATCCCGTCCGGCTTTGCACACGCCGGCCGTCTGCCGAACCTGCGACACGAACGGCATCCCGCACCTGCGCCGAACAATGCGGCCCTCGTGCACGCCGGGTAGCACGCTCGCAAATTCAATCACGTAGCCTGCCGTCCCGCACACCGCTTGCTGCCGCCCGCGGTTCGGCAGCGGCAGCACTCCGGCGCGGTGATGCTCGGTCTCTCCGTGCGCGGGATCAGCGCCCTGCTTGCAACCGGTAAGACCTACCGGAGCGCTGGGTAGAACGACATCTGACTCCCCCGGGAAGCTCCCTGGGCACCAGTGACCAGGGCATGCGTCGGGAAAATTCACGAGCTTGCGAGGAGTCGCAAGGCGAGCGGGCCATCGGCGGGGTTTTGACGGCGTCAGGGCCGCCGACTCCCCGGCGTAAGCCTCACCGGAGCAGAAGGGCAAGCGGCCGGCTCGCGCCGCCGCACCCTGCCCGCGCAACCCGTTCGTTTCTCAGAGCAATGTTTTCTGCACGTTGCCACTCCCAGTGGTACTTCCCCCACTCTGACCCTGGTCCTCCCTCCCAAATAACCCGAAGAAAATTGCCGTCAAAGCTTGCAGACAGCCATAGATGGTGATACAACCGGTACTTCAGTACTAAAGTTCAGTGCTGTAGAAGCCCAAATACTAGAGGTGCACATGACCTTTGTATCGTCACCGATCATACAAACACAACCGCACTTCCTTTTGCTCGCGCCGTCGGGAGCGGAAACCCCTCGATGTTTCCCGCGAGCATTTGTGGACCAGAGTCGCTATTCGTCGCTGCTCGCCGAAATGCAGCGCCTCCGCGGCGCCATCTACGTGAAGGATGGCGCCATCGATCCGAAGCAACTGTCTGCCGATGGACGCCACGAAACCACCGCCGATCGTGACAGTTGGCATTTGCTGTTGCTGGATGCGAACGGAGGCATGCGAGGCTGCATGCGATATCAACAATATGAGCACCCGTTTTCATTCAGTCAACTGGCCATCTCGAAGTCGACGCTGGCCCAGTGCGATCGCTGGGGACAGACGCTCAGGAAAGCTGTAGATTCGCTGTGGGAACGTGCCCGCCGGGAACGCGTAGGCTTTGGCGAAGCCGGCGGGTGGGCGGTGGCGGACAACCTGCGGCGATCCCGTTGGCCGGTTGGGATGGTTCTCGCGATTTATGGCCTCGCGCGCATCCTCGGCAATGCGCTGGTGGTCAGTACGGCCACTATGCGGAACTGTTCAGCAACGATTCTACGGCGGATCGGTGGACGCGCGCTGCCGGTAGGTGAAACGGAGACGCCGCGCTACTACGATGTCCATTATCAATGCGAAATGGAGATCCTCCTGTTTGACTCCAGACGGCCCCTCCCGAAATACAGCGGCTGGGTCAACGAGTTTCAGGAGCACTTGCTCGGTGTGCCGGTGATTTCGTGTCCTCCCGTTGGCCCCCCGCCCGCTTTCTTCCCCGTTGCCGAACAGGCGGGTTGTCTTGACTACGCGTAGGCACGGCTTGACTTAAGCGGACTCTTGCGACTCGTCCGGCCCGGGCGGCTGGGAGCGTCCCGCCGGCTTGCGGCTGCGGTGGAATCGCACTCTGGCAATGAGGATATCCACCTCTGCCTCCGCGCGAATTGCTTCGGCGGCCAGGTTTTGTGAACCCGGATCGGACGACAGCTTGGCGGACACCCACCGTATCTCCTCTCGCGCGTACTCGAGGCGCGCCAGAATCGCTCTCCAATCGGTTGTGTCGAGAATCGCCACCAGGTCTGCTTTCAGCCTTGCGCGAAGATTGCGGGAACGTGTACTGATCGGCCCTGTTGTCCCTACCGGTACCTCACCTAAGCCTACGCTCCCCCACTGGCGGGCTCAATAGGCTAATAGTTCTAGGACTGAGGTGGAATCAGTCCCAGATGCCCGGCAGCCGGCGTCTCAGCAGGCGTGCAGACGCTGACCGGACGAGCCGGGGAGGTTACCCAAATCGCCGGAAAGCGGCTTGACGCCGCGGTTCCCAGGCTACTCGGCGCGCTCGTCTGCCGGGAAGATCTGGCCGATGTGGTGCAGCAGGTGACGGAGGTACTCCTCCATCAATTGCGCGAGGTTTTTCGGCTCCGCATCGCCGATGCGGCACTCGTGATCGAGCGCTTCGGGCGGCACATCCGCGATCAGTTGCGCGAGGTGCAGGTTGTATCCGGCCCAGAGCGCGACCAGGTCGCCCCAGGGCCGCATGTGGTAGGCCTGGGCGCGCACCCACTCCTCCTGTTCGTAGCCGGGCAATGACAGCTCTTTTTGCAGCAGCAGCCGCACAAAGCGCTGGTGATTGTTGGATGCTGAGTCGATGAGGTGTCCGAGGATCTCCTTCTTCGACCACTTGCCCTCGCCGGGACGCTCCGATGCTATCTCGTCCGGGATGGACAGTAGCTGGGCGCCGATGCGCCGGATGCTGTCACAGAGTTGAGCCGCGCCTGCCGGGTTCACGAAACCAGCTCCCGAATCACTTGGCCTCCGATCTGAGTCAACTGCTTGAACCGCCCGCCGTGGAAGTAGGTCAGTTTGGCGTCATCAAGACCGAGCAGGTACAGGATGGTTGCGTGCACGTCGCGCATGGGGTGCACCGCCTCGACCGCTTTCTGTCCGATTTCGTCGGTTGCGCCCGCGGTGTGGCCCGCGCGTACGCCCCCGCCGGCGAACCACATGGGCATCGCTGTGGCGTTGTGGTCCCGGCCCCACACTTTGCTGCCGCGCCGTACGCCGTTATCGGGCGAGCGGCCGAACTCGCCGGCCCAGACGACCAGCGTGCTGTCAAGCAGGCCCATGCGCTTCAAGTCTTTGATCAATCCCGACACCGGCTTATCGACCGCGCGCATGCGGTTGCGGTGCGCCTCTTCGATGTAGTCGTGTGAGTCCCAGCCGCCGGCGTAGACCTGCACGAAGCGCACGCCGTGCTGCACCAGCCGCCGCGCCATCAGGCAGCGGCGCGCCACGGCGTCCGTCTCCGGCTCGCCGATGCCGTAGAGATGCTTTACACTCTCGGACTCCCGATGAATATCAATCACGCCGGGCATCTCGGCCTGCATCCGGAAAGCGAGCTCGTAGCTCTCGATGCGCGCCGGCAGCTCGGCGAACTCGGGGTGCTGCCGCTGGTGCATGCCATTGAGCTTCTGCAACACGTCGAGCCCGGCGCGCTGCGCCTCGGGAGTAACGCCCGGCGGCGGCGTCATATCGAGGATGGGCGAGCCGCTCGGACGCAGAACCGTGCCCTGATAGTGTGCCGGAAGAAAGCCGTTCGACCAGTTGGTCGCGCCCCCCTGGGGATAATGCGACTCCGGCAACACCACGAAGGCCGGCAGATTCTCGTTTTCGGTGCCCAGGCCATAGGCGATCCAGGCGCCCGCCGCCGGGTCGCCACCGAACGCGTTGCCCGTATTCAGCAGGTACAGCGCCGTCGGGTGATTGGTGTTCTCGCCCACGGCGCCGCGGTAGAAACAGATGTCGTCCGCACACTCCGCCAGGTGCGCGAAATGCTCGCACACGTCGGCCCCCGACTGGCCCGCCTTCCGGAAGCCGAACGGGCTCTGAACGAAGTACCGTTTGCCGCTCTCCATGGCTGAGGCGAACTTGCTCTTGCGCGTGAACTCGGTCATGTGAAGCTGCGCGAGCTTCGGCTTGGGATCGAACGTGTCGATATGGCTGGGGCCGCCTTCCATCAGGAGAAAGATGCACGCCTTGGCCTTCGCCGGATGATGCGGCGGCTTGGGCGAGAGCACGCCCGCGCGCGCTTCGGCGCGGTGCAGGAGCGCGCTCAGCGCAACGCTGCCGAGACCGGACGCGGTCTGGTAGAGGAATGCGCGGCGATGCAGGCCCGTTTCAGAAGACATAGACGAACTCGTTGGCATTGAACAGCAGCAGCAGAGCGTCCGCGAGCGCGCGCGTGGCCGGAGGAACCTGCGCGGGCGCGGTGTTCTCTTCGTAGGCCGCCGGCTCGGGCTCCTCTTCGAGAGTGAATGCCTTGCCGGAGAACTCGTGCACCAGGCTGCGTACCAGCGGCACGCGAGGTTTGACCGGCGGCGGAGCAACACGCCGGTGATGCTCCTCGGCGCGAGCGATGTAGTCGAGCATCAGCTTGAGCTCTTCCTGCGCCGGAAGGCGCTGCATCGCCAGCCGGTAGGCTTGCTCGACCTGCTTCGCCCGGCCGGACGCCAGATTCTCGACACGCTGTGCGAACGCGAGTGCGCTGTCACGGGCAAACTTGCTGTTGAACAGCGCGAACACCTGGGTCGGCACGGTGCTCGCCTCGCGCCGCTCGCACGATTCGTTGAGATCCGGACCGTTGAACACTTCCAGCATCGGGTCGCGCACCGTGCGCTGCTGGAAAGTGTAAACGCTGCGGCGATTCCGCTCGCGGCGCAGCGGCGAGGGGCGGTATGCAGGCGCGAACTGGCCCATGATGAGCCGCGGCTGGTTCGCGAGATCCTCATTGACCTCGGGAAAGGTGCCCGGGCCGCCGGCATCGGAGCTGAGCTCGCCCGAGACCGCGAGCACCGCATCGCGCAACTCCTCGGCGCTCAGCCGCCGCGGCGGAAAATACGACAGGTATTGGTTCTCGGGATCGAGCTTCGCGAGCTTCTCCGCGTCCGTTGCCGTCGCGGCGCGCCGATAGGCGTCCGAGCGCATGATCATCCGGTGCATCGCCTTGATGCTCCAGCCGCTCTCGATGAACGCGCGCGCCAGAAAGTCCAACAGCTCGGGGTGAGTCGGGCGCTTTCCCATCTTGCCGAAATTGTTGGACGTGGCCACGACGCCGCGGCCGAAATGGCCTTGCCAGATGCGATTGACCATCACGCGCGCCGTCAGCGGATGGTCAGGGCTTGCGATCCATCTCGCGAGCGCGGCGCGGCGGCCTCCCACCTCCACCGGCACCTCGGACTGGTAGCGCACGGCGGTCAGCATCCCGGGCGACACCTCCTCGGCCGGGGCCTTGAGATCACCGCCCGTCAGGATGTGCGTCTCCACCGGCGCGCCGTCCCTCACGCCGTAGACCAGCGGCTGATAGCGCTCCACGGCGCGCTGGTAGATGTCGCGGCGCTTGTTATAGGCGTTGTAACGCGCGTGGTCGTCGTGAGACAGCAGCTCCTTGCTGCGCAGCGCTTCCTTGACTTCGTCCGCCGGGAGCTTTGCCGCCTCTAGGCCGAGTTTTTTCGCCAGCTCCTGCCGGATCTTGTCATCGAGCGCGGCCATGCGCTCCCTGGTCAGGCGCAGCAGCTCCTGCGAGCGCGCGAGCTCGCGGTCGAAGCCGGTCCGGTTCTCCCAACTCTGAAACGGCAGTTTGTGCGTCGCGTATTCGGTGGAGGCGAAGGTCGCCTGCAGGCGGTAGTAGTCGCGCGTAGGTAGCGGGTCGAACTTGTGATCGTGGCAGCGCGCACAGCCCATGGTGAGGCCGAGGAACGCCGTCACCGTGCTGTGCGTCACGTCGTCGAGAAACATTTGCCGCGTGACCGCCGCCACCGACATGGCGGTGTGCTCCCACGGCCCCATGCGCAGAAAGCCGGTTGCAATCAGGGCCTCGGGGTTGCCGGGGTACAGCTCATCGCCCGCGAGCTGCTCGAGGATGAAGCGATCGTAGGGCTTGTCCCGGTTGAGCGCATGGATCACGTAGTCGCGATAGCGCCAGGCGTTCGGGCGCTCGAAGTCATTCGAGTACCCGTCGCTATCGGCGTAGCGCACCACGTCCAGCCAATGACGGCCCCAGCGCTCGCCGTAGCGCGGCGAGGCGAGCAGCCGGTCGATCATCTTTTCGTACGCGTCCCCAGACTGGTCCTTCAGGAACGCTTCAACCTCCTCGGGCGTCGGCGGAAGTCCGGTGAGGTCGAAGGTTGCGCGCCGGAGGAGGGTACGGCGGTCGGCCGGGGGAGCGGCCGTCAGCCCCTTCTCGCGCAGCTTCGCTTCAATGAATGCATCGACGGAGCGGAGTTTGCCGGGCTGGCGGAGCGGCTGAAACGCCCAGACGTCTTCCGCATTCGATTTCCATTTCGGTTGGGCGGCGGCCGCAGCCGCCTCCCATGGCGCCCCGGTATCGATCCACTCGCGCAACGCCGCCACCGCCGCTGCGGCCAATGCCTGCCCCGGCGGCATCTTGAGCGGGCCCTTGCGTTCGATGGCGGCGATCAGCAGGCTCTTCGAGGCTTCTCCGGGAACAACAGCGGGTCCGCGATTGCCGCCGTGCAGCATGGCCTCCCGGCTGGTGAGGTCGAGACCGCTCAGCTTCTGCGCCGCGCCATGACAGCTCGCACAATTCTCGGTCAGAATCTGCCGCGCGGTCTGGGCGCCGGCAGAGGCCACAACCAAGGGCAAAATGGCAATCGCCGCGAGTCGCACAGCCTCTCGTCCATATGATGATAGCGCGCCGCCGCTCAGCGCCAATGACCGCGCAAATCGCCTCTCGATCGTGGTGTCCATGGATGCAATCGGGGAGTCCGGTGATATACTGGCTTCACCGTATCCGTTCAGGGGAGGTTTCTCATGTTCCTCGGTCGTGTCTGCACGGCTGTTGCTCTTTGCTTGTCTATACCCGCGGCGCTCCTGGCACAGGATCCGCGCGGTACCTTGCGCGGTCGTGTCGTCGACAGCTCCAGCGCACTCATGCCGGGCGTCGAGGTACGGGCGACGAACGCCGCCACGGGCGTCGGCGCCGCCGCGAAGACCAACGCCGCCGGCAACTACAACATTCCGTTTCTCATTCCCGGCACTTACACCGTCACCGCCGAGCTCACGGGCTTTAAGCGAATCGTGCGCGAGGGCATCCAGGTGCGCGTCAGCGAGATCGTCGAGCTCAACCTCGGAATGGAGCTCGGGCAAGTGACCGAGACGGTGCAGGTCAGCGCACAGGCGCCGCTGCTCGATACGAGCACACCGGCGCTCGGGCAGGTCATAGACGAGCGCCGCATTTCCGAGCTGCCCACGCTCGCGGGCAACGCCTTCGAGCTCGCTCTGCTGACACCTGGTGTGGCTAACGGCGCGAACCTCCGCGAGCGCAAGCCGGCTTTCAACAATGCGAATTCGCAGGTGTCCACCGACGGCAACGGCCAGTACAACAACGAATTCCAGATCGATGGCGTGACCAACTCGTTCGCCGACGGCAACGCCCGCGCCCGCGTGGCCTTCAGCCCGCCGCAGGCCTCCATTCAGGAATTCAAGATGCAGACGGCAACCTACGACGCGAGCCTCGGCCATACCATCGGCGCAGTCCTGAACGTCAGCACCAAGAGCGGCACCAACGACTTCCACGGCGAGGCGCATTGGTTCGTGCGCAACAGCGCTTTCGACGCGCCCAATTTCTTCAACAATCAACAGGGAACGAAGAAATCGGTGTATCAGGACAACCGCTACGGCGCGTCCATCGGCGGCCCCGTCGTGCTGCCGAAGCTCTACGACGGCAAGAACAAGACGTTCTTCTTCTATGCCTGGGAGGCCAATAAGTGGGGCGTGCCCGGAAACTTCACCGGGACCGTTCCGTCGGAGGCCCAGCGTCGCGGCGATTTCTCGCAGCTCTTACAGGTGAACGCGAATTATCAGATCTACGATCCGCTCACCACCACCGCGGTCGCCGGAGGCCGATTCCAGCGCCAGCCGGTCGCGGGCAACCTCATCCCCGCTAGCCGCCTCGATCCGGTGGGCGCCGCGATCGCCGGCCTTTACCCGCTGCCGAACCGCGAGGGCACCAGAGACGGGCGCAACAATTTCTTCAACGGCGACCTCAAGCCGAAAGAGGATTACTACGTCCACATCACGCGTGTCGATCATGCCTTCAGCGAAAACTTCCGCAGCTTCCTGCGGCTGCACTATGACTGGTGGGAAGAAGACAAGAACAATCACTTCTCAAATCGCATCAACGGCATTATTCTCAACCGCATCAATCGCGGCCTGGCGCTCGATAACGTCTGGGTCCTCAATCCTTCCCTGCTGCTGAACGTCCGCTACGGACTGACGCAGCAGGAATTTCCGGAGCGGCGCATCACCAAGGGCTACGATCTCGCCTCGCTCAAATTCTCGCCGCAGTTCCTTGGCCTGATTGAAAAGGACCTCGCCACGGTCCCCCGGGTGCAGTTCAGCGGCACCTATTCGACGCTCTCGCCCTGGGAGAGCGGCGACGGCACCAATGCGGCCCTCACGCACTCCTTCGCCGGCCAGTTCACCAAGCTCCAGGGCAGCCATAACCTGAAGTTCGGCGTCGACGCCCGCATTGGCCGTGCCTTCGGCAACCGTTATCAGACTCAGGTGTCCCCCGATTTCAACTTCCAGAACACCTACACCCGCGGGCCGCTGAACACCGCGGCCGGCGCTCCCATCGGACAGGAGATGGCGGCGATGCTGCTGGGGATTCCGTTCGGGTCGATGGCGCGCACGGCGAGCTACGCGATTCAGAGCAGGTTTGTCGGCCTGTATCTGCACGACGATTTCAAAGTCGCGCCGAAGCTCACGCTCAACCTCGGCCTCCGCTACGAAAAGGAATGGCCCGTCACCGAGCGCTTTGACCGGCTGGTGGCCGGCTTCGATCAAACCACTGCGAACCCGATCGATGCGCAAGCTCGCGCCAATTACGCCCGCAATCCCATACCCGAGCTGCCGGTCGACCGCTTCCGCGCGCTCGGCGGCTTGACATTCGTGAATGCGAACGGCGCGGCGCGGAGCCCGTTCGATGGCGAAAGCAACAACTTCCTGCCGCGCCTGGGACTGGCGTATCAGGTGACACCCAGGACGGTGCTGCGGGCCGGCTACGGCCTCTTCTACGACCTGATCGGCATCAATCGCACCGATGCCATCCAGACGGGCTTCTCGCAGAGCACGCCCATCCAGGCCTCCCTCGATAGCGGCGTCACCTATGTGGCGACGAACGCCAACCCTTTCCCGAACGGACTGCTGGCGCCGCGCGGGGCTGCGGGCGGCCTCACCACCAACCTGGGCCAGAATCTCGATTCTTACCTGCGCTCCCGCAAGCACGGGTACGCGCAGCGCTGGTCGTTCGGCATCCAGCGACAGGTGCGCGAATTCCTGTTCGATATCTCCTATGTCGGCAACCGTGGGACGCGTTTGGGCGTTGACCGGGATCTGAACGAAACCCCGGCCCAATATCTCAGCACCAGGCCGTTCCGCGACGAGGAGACGATCCGCTATCTTGCCGAATCGTTCCCCAATCCCTTGCGCGGCACCGATCCGATCTTCGGCGCCAACATCAGTCGCGCGGCGCTGCTGAGACCGTATCCGCATTTCAACCGCATCACCGTCGAGGAACCGATCGGCTACAACTGGTATCACGCCCTGCAGATCCGGGGCGAGAAGCGTTTCTCCAGGGGATTCACCTTCCAGCTTGCCTATACCTGGTCGAAGCTGATGGAAGCCGTGCAATTCCTGAACGCGACCGACCCCATGCCGTATGAGGTCCTCAGCGGCATGGACCGGCCACACCGGCTGGCGGCGAGCTGGATCTATGAGCTGCCGTTCGGCAAGGGCCGTCCCTTCGCCTCCGGCGCGCCCTCGGCAGTCAATTTCATCATCGGCGGATGGCAGATCAACGGCATCATCGCCTATCAGTCGGGCGAAGCCCTGCCGTTCGGCAATGTCCTGTTCACTGGCGATATCAAGAACATCTCCATCCCGCGCGGCCAGCGCAGCTCCGATCGATGGTTCAACACCGAGGGCTTTAACCGGGTGTCCAACCAGCAGCTCGCGAACAACATACGCACCTTCCCGTTCCGTCTGAGCGGAGTCCGCGGCGACGACCAGCACCGCTGGGATATTTCGGCGCTGAAGTATTTCGCTGTCACCGAGCGCGTAAAGATTCAATTCCGCGCCGAGTGCTTCAATGCGCTCAACACCACAAATTTCGCCCGGCCGCAAATGGCGCCGGCCAACAGCGCCTTCGGCCGCATCACCGGTACCGACTCGCAGGCGCGCCTGTTCCAGTTCGCGCTGAAGACAGAGTTTTAGCCCGCGGCCTTCGGCCGCTCGCGGTGTTCCATGGCGCTTGCATGCGCCGTCCACGTAGCAAAACTGGAAAGGGTCAGCCGGCGACGCCTTCTCCGTGGCCGACTTCCGTTCCCGAAGCGAGCGAAAGGGACCAGACTACACGCCACGAGCGAGGTCCCCAGTCGGTCATGCGCCAACCGCCGGATCTTTCTCGACTGGACGATGTGCTCCTTCTGCTTCGGTCGTTTGGCCGGGGTCCGG
>JACOTZ010000089.1 GCA_016178155.1 Acidobacteriota bacterium | reverse complement strand
AGCCCAGGTGCTCACGCGCTGCCGTTCGTACGCCTGCGCCGGCCCTTCTCGATGCCGCGGTTTCGCCATAGGCCACTACCGGTGCCGCTCACCCGCTGTAACTTGCGCAAGCGCATCCATGGAGGACGCCGAATCGAGGCCGAGCGTCACTGCAGCCTTAGATTCCGCCAATAGGCGTTGCCCGAGATGACGGGAGGCTCTAACAGGACACGCTGGAAAAGCCGTAAGGTGGTTTGCTTTCCGGCGAACTCGTCGAGCGACACTTCAAAGGCTTGCCATCGGTGATCGGACGAATCGGAACCGGAGATCAATTTCGAGAGAACCTGGTTGTTGTCGGCGAACACTTCGAGCCGCCATGCGCGTCCGGGATCGGCGGCCACCTCCACTGTGAGACGGGGATGTTGCGAAAGGTTCGCGACGCACCGCAGAACCGTTCCGCGGACTTCATCGCGGGGGTAAGTGGCCAGAACACTCCCGTCCAGATACGTATTGCCGCGCAAGCCCCGCATACCGCCGCCCGCGCCGCCGAAGCCAGCGCGCTCGAGTGTCCAATCGGGGTTCCAATACTGCATGAGTTGTGCGAGCGAGAACAATTCCGGCTCCTGGGTGACTACGGACTGAACGGAAATCGAGATACCGGTGTCGTCCGCCTGTCCGCCATTGGCCGCCACAAACCGGGAACCGAGGCCGGCGGTGCGGCGAGCCAGACCGGAAATCGATTGGTCCACGGCCGGTGTCAGTTTGACTCCGCCCATTACCGAACCGCGGATTCGGTCGCGCAGGCGAGCGACCAGAGCGTGCGGCAGAGCCTTGGTCCCTTTCATGGCTCCGATGACGGCGGCCGAATTGGCTGCGTTGCAGTCAGCATCGGTGAAGTCGGCGGCGCTATAGGCCAGATTGACGGTCCGCAAAAAGTCGCCCGCCCCAAACCAGACGCTTATCGCCACCAAACCGCCATTGGCCACGGCGTTGTTGGTTGCCGCGTATTCGCTATGCCAGCGGTCTTCGACCGCGTTGGCGATGTCCCGAGGCCGAGCGCCCCGGTCAGCCATGGAGACGACCATGTCCAGGCACTGCCGGTACGGCGATCTCGGATGCAGGAGCTTTGCCGCCTTGCATACGATCTCTCGCGGGTCGCTTTCGACGAACGCCAGGCTGACCATGCCCGCGATGAAAACAGCTCCATCCGTTCCTTCGGCGTAGCCGTTGATGTGACCGTATTTGCGCGCGAGCTCGCCGGCGAGGTTGGGCATGCCGGGCGCGATGAGCCCATATAGATCCGCGCTGAACTGGGGCCCGATAGTGAACCACAAGCGGTTGTAGCGGGGATGTCCCGAATCGCCTGCCTTCACGCCGCGGGCCAGGAGGATCCGCGCCTGCTCGCTCGAGCCCCAGGAACCGGCGCTGTTCTCTTTCCATTGCTCGCCTAATTGTTCCAGGGTCATGTTCAAGCCGTACTTCTCGAAACCGCGGAGGGCAACCATCTCGTAATAGAAATCGTCGTCGACCGGAGCCTCGTTATAGCGATCGGGAATCCGGTCAACCCGGACGACGGAGGCCGCCTTATGCTCGAACTGGAATCCCATCAGCGTCGCGATGATCTGGCCGGCCCAAGCGGCGTGCACACGATCTTCGTAGTCGGCTTGGGTCAGACGAACGGTCGCCGCCGGCGACGCGCACGTCCATAACACCATGAGGAGGAGAACGCAAATATATCTTTTCATTACTTCACTCGATCCGTCAGCTTCACACGACCGCAAATCCTGTGTCAATTTGAGAGCCGCGACCCGCTGCAACCAATGGGTGTCAATTCGTCCTCGCTTTCGGCGCCGCGCGAGTTCTCTCGGGAGCGCGCCGAATGAATCAGCAGGGCGGAGAGGCAGTCCGCGGGGCGTCCGGGAAGTGCTCGCGCATGACCTTTTGCAGATCGCGAAGGTCTTGCTTCACGCCGGACGCCGTCAAGACGATGTTGCGATCCGCTGTCCAGTGGTCGCGGTACCAGGTGCAGCTTTCGAAACGATCGTTGTGGTCTTTCATCCAGAGCGTGAGACCGTCGCGGTAATGGCGCAGCTTCGCCGTATGGCCACGATCTTCCGCGAGGTTCTTCTTCTGATACGGGTCCGCCACGTTGTCGAACAGCAGCTCGCGCCGGTCACGGCGATAGATCGCGTACGTGTACCGATGGTCGCGCAGCCCGCGCCACTCGGTGCCGTCGCGCCAGGCGGCGGTGGTCCCCATGCCCTGCATGCGGGCAGCGACCGGCTCCGAGCGGCTGGTCCCGAGCAGCAGGCCGCTGAGGTCGTGTCCTTCGACCGTTTTTGGAACGGGCAAACGGAGTAGAGATAGCAGCGTTGGCATGATGTCCGGCGTGCCCAGGCAGGCGCCGGAAGCCTGGCCGCCACGGATGCTCCCCGGCCAGCGGACGAGAAACGGCACGCGCGCCGCCTCCTCGTAAAAGATGTATTTCGCGCGCCGCCCGTGCGAGCCGAACATCTCGCCATGGTCCGAGGTGAACACGAGCACGGTCTCGCCCGCGACCCCGGCCCGCTCCAGCGCATTCACGATCCGGCCCAGGTTCCAATCGAGATTGGCGGCCTGGGCGTAGTAGGCGCGCTGGAAGCGGTGGACAAGCTGGCCGTAATCGGGCGGCGGCGTTGCCCAGGTGTCAGCGTAAGGATCGGGGGTGCCGGAATAGTTCGGCCGCAGCGGAATCCTGGTATCGCGGAACTTCTCCGCGTACTCCGGCGGCACGTTGTTGTCGCTCCACGGATCGTGCGGCGGTCCCCAGGAGAGGAAGAGCGCAAACGGCCGGGGACGGGCCGCCGCTTCCCGGATGAACTGGACCGCCATTTCGGTCTGCGAGTCAGGCTCGTACGTCTTGTGAATCTCGCGTTCCGGGCGGTTTCGGAAATAGGGTGCGTTGTGGTAGTTGTGGTTGAAATTGTAGGCCGCCCAGAAATCATCGAAGCCCAGGCGGTAGGGGCCCGGCGGAACGAAGCCGTTCATCGTCTCGTCATGGTGGCCGAGCTGGTTTGCCCACAGGTGCCACTTGCCGATGTATGCAGTATGGTAGCCGGAACGCGTGAGAACGCGGCCGAAGCATTCGTGCCCGGGGCTCAGCCGCAGCTCATTAATTACCATGCCCGTGCTCGACTGGTACTTGCCTGTCATGAGCGAGGCTCGGTACGGAGCGCACACCGGCGTGGACGAGATTGCGTTGCGGAAATTGAAGGCCTCGGCGGCGAGCCGATCAATATTGGGCGTCCGTGCGTGCTCGTCGCCCGCATAGCCGCAGGACTGGTAGCGGAGCTGGTCCGCAAAAACGTAGACCAGGTTGGGCCGGCGCGTCTGCGCCGCTCCGGACCCGCCGCGGGGCCAAAGGCCGGCGAGCCCGCCGAGGATCTCACGCCGCGTTCTCGATGTCATCTTTTCAAGGCTCGCCGCATGCCGACCGAGTCGCACCAGGAGCGTACAACGTATTCCGGCGGGCAGCGCATGCGCCGCTCCATTGGATTGTTGTACCGCTCGAGTCGGCTGTTCTCCGAACTACTCTACCAGCTTGCAGCTCCGCAGCCGGAGCGCATGACGTCAGTCGCCGCGACACGGCCGCTCGCCGGCACGCAGGATTTCGAGCCGCTGTCATGTCCAGTAAGCCGAACGCTGATCACGCCGAGGGCTGTGTTTCGTCCCGCTTTATCCAGCGGTACGCGGCGACGGAGTTCCTCCAGAAATACTTCTCTGCCGCCGCGTTTCCCTTTCCGGTGAAATACTCGCGCACGACGCGCAGGACCGCCGCATACGGCGCCCACTGGTCGCTGTTCGGCCAATCGCTCCCGTAGATCAGCCTGTCTTCCCCGAAAAGACCCCATAGCCGGTCGAGCGTCGCGCGATAGAAATCGACGTCCGCCGGCACGCGGCCGTTGACGCGCCGCAGCACTTCAGAGATCTTCACCCACACCTGTTTCCGTTTCGACAGCTCGCGCAGCGCCGACTGCGAGGTGCGCTGCGCCTGCGGATCGACGGGAAGCTGCATCTGCGGCAGATGATCGATGACGATGCGCAGATCGGGCACGCGGTCACTCAGCCGCACTACCGCCTCGAGCAGCTTCGGATTCTGATTAGCGGTGTCGAGCGACAGCCCCGCTGCCGCAAGCGCCTTCATGCCGGCGAGCAACCGCGGGTTCGCGACCTGCGCCGGCAGATCGTAGCCCCACAGATTTCCATATCGGATGCCCCGGAACAGGCGGTTGCGCCGGAACCGGTCCAAATTCCGTAGGAAGTCCGCCTTGGTGACGTCCAGGTTGCCCACCACGCCCACAATGATGGGATCCTTCTCCGCCGTATCGAGCACCCACTGGTGTTATCCTCGAGCCACGGACTGGCCTCGATGTGAATCGCGCCCACGACCCCGAGCGGCGCCGCAATGGGCCGGTAGCGGGCCGGCAGCGACGGCTGGTAGAGCGTCGCGTTGTCCTTCGGCGGCCAGGGAACCCCCGGATATGGGTATCGATGATGATCGGCCCCGTTCCGGCGGCCCATCCTGCCGCCGAGGCGCCCAAGACAAACGTTCTCCGCGTTATACGCATCTGAGACAGTCTCCGCGACGACGCCCCGGCGCGCGCGTTGCACGCTCCGCGGACCGCGCGCGGCCGATGGCCACAAGAATTCGGCGCCGCCCCACACATAAGCACGCTGGCGGCGAGCAACTCTGCTGTCGCTTCCAGCCTTCGCCTACTTGATTGTCCAGCCGCCGGCCGAAGGCGAAAGCATCAGCCATGATGTCTCAAGGTTACTCCCGTATATCATCCGGGAACACGGCCGCGGGCACAGGTGTGTTGCGTGCCGTGCGGCTGGCTCCGTTCCGAACGCATGCGGGTCGAATTCTCACAGGGCGCCAGAACCCTCCGGGCGCCGCCACTTGACACCGCCATCGTGATATACTACATATCAAAAATGGGGAAGCCAATGGAAGTCATTCACTTTGTAGTTCACGACGAGGGCGATTCGGTCGGTGTGGTGGTCGTGGAGGGCGTCAAGGCCAACGACACGCTCTCCGGCTGGATCATGGACCAGGACAAGATCGTGGCGGTTACGGCTTTGAACGATATCCCCATCGGCCATAAACTCGCCATCCAGCCATTGGCGGCGGGCGCCACGGTCATCAAGTATGGCGTGGATATAGGACGGACCGCTGCTTCCATCCACGTAGGCGAGCACGTGCACGTTCATAACCTGAAGACCAAGCGCTGGTAAGGCGGAGGAACGCAACTTTGGCTATCGATCTCAACAATCAAGTCTGCTCTGGTTACCTGCGGTCAAACGGCCGCGTCGGGGTCCGGAACCATGTGATCGTTCTGCCCGTAGACGACCTGTCGAACGCCGCGGCGGAAGCCGTCGCCCACAATATCAAGGGGGCGATGGCGCTGCCGCACCCCTACGGGCGCCTCCAGTTCGGGGCAGACCTGGACCTCCATTTCCGGACGTTGATCGGCACGGGCTCCAATCCCAACGTGGCCGCCGTTGTCGTGATCGGCATCGAAGAACAGTGGACCCGGAAAGTAGCCGACGGGATCGCCGCGACCGGCAAGCCGGTGGCGGGATTCGGCATCGAGTTGCACGGCGATCACGACACCATCGCGCGCGCCTCGCGCGCCGCGAAGGAATTTGTGCAATACGCCTCGATGCTGGTTCGCGAGGAGCGGCCGATTCAGGACCTATGGGTCTCGACCAAGTGCGGTGAATCGGATACGACCTCGGGACTCGCGGGCAATCCGACGGTAGGCAATGCCTACGACAAGCTCTACGAGCACGGGGTGACCCTGGTGTTCGGCGAGACCACGGAACTCACGGGTGGCGAATGCCTGGTGGCGAACCGCTGCCGGACGCCGGAAATCGCCCAGCAGTTCATGGCCATGTTCAATCGCTACCAGGAGGTGATCAACCGCCACAAGACGAACGATCTTTCCGACTCGCAACCTACCAAGGGGAACCTAGCCGGCGGCCTGACCACCATCGAGGAAAAGGCGCTCGGGAACATTGAGAAGATCGGAAAGAAGTGTGTCGTCGATGGTGTGCTGGACAAGGCGGAATCGCCCACGGGCCCGGGGCTTTGGTTCATGGATTCCTCTTCGGCCGCAGCGGAAATGGTGACCCTGGTGGCCGCCGCCGGATTTGTGGTGCATACGTTTCCGACCGGGCAGGGCAACGTCATCGGCAATCCGATTCTGCCGGTGATCAAGCTGTGCGGAAACCCCCGCACCGTGCGCACCATGAAGGAGCACATCGATCTGGACGTCTCGGGGCTGCTGCGCCGCGAGATCACGATGGATCAGGCCGGCGACCTGCTGTTGGATCTCATCTTCCAGACAGCGAACGGCCGCCTGACCAGCGCCGAAGTGCTCGGACACAGGGAATTTGTGCTCACCCGGCTGTACGAAAGCGCATGACCCCGCGATACGTGCGGATGCGCGGCGACTCGGGCGCGAGTTTCCGGCTCGAATCACCGCGGCCCTGCCGGCGGCGCTGACCTGTCACTTTCAGATCGCTCAAGGCGAAGGCTTGCCCGGTTAACTTTCTGACGCGAATTCCGCTCCCCCTGAAAAACCCGCCTTCTGTTCGCCTTGTGTACGTCGCATCTTCCGCCCGGGCGGGTTTTTCATCACCTTTGGTGGCCCGCCGCGGGCCATGGGGATCTCCCCTGACAGTCGCGGCTTTTTACCATCCGGTGTCCGGCTCGAGCGGTTTGCGCGGGAAAGTAGTGCGTTTTGGGGGCTCACGGCCCGGAGCTGCCGGCCGCGAACTGGCGACAGAGCCTCGGATCAGCCGGTGTGCGGGTCCGCTCGGACTACGGCCTAGGGTTCCGCGAAATCTCCACTCTTTCCTGCCGCACCCCTGCCTGCGGCGCTCCCCGGCTGCGCAAGGCTCGCAAGGCTCGGGGCGGCTTGACCTAGTCGTAATATATCATGTATCATTGCACGGACACGGATCCGTTTGAAAGGGAGCCTCCCAAT
>JACOTZ010000465.1 GCA_016178155.1 Acidobacteriota bacterium | reverse complement strand
GGTGGAAGGCCTTCCACCGAACCTCGCCTTTCCAGCTCCGGCTGCTCAGCATCTTGCGCCAGTAGCGTTCCACAGTCCGATGGACCCGTTGCAGTGCCCGGATGTTCCCGGCAATGCCGTAGTACGCATAGTGACCGCGGAGCACTTGATTGAGCTGGTCCACCTGCTCCCGAATCGGCAAGTGCCGCATCCGTCGCATCAGGTCCTGCGCGTGCGTAAGCGCGCGTCGCAATCGTGACTTTTCCGTACGCAGCCCAACCCGAAAGTTGCCCTTCCGATTGCGGGTGCAGTACAGCGTGAAGCCCAGAAAGTAAATCGTTTCCGGACGTTTACGGCCACGCTTGCTCGCGTACTTGTCCGCGAAGCGGCCAAATTCGACGAGCTGGGTCTTCGTCGGCTCCAGGGTCAAGCTGAACTTCTGGGCTTGATCCGGTTTCGTGGACACTTTCCGAGAGGCGGATACGATGTCCAGAATGGGATCAAGCAAAACGGGACAACGAGCGCGACGACAGTTCACGGAGGAGTTCAAAGTCGGCGCAGTCCGACTGGTGCTCGATGAAGGCCAAACGGTCGCCGCGGCCGCGCGCGATCTCGGGTTGACCGAGTCCTCGCTGCGCAACTGGGTCGAGCGGGCGCGGGCCGACCGCACGAAGGGCAAAACCGGACTGACGACGGCCGAGCGCGAGGAGTTGGCCCGGCTGCGGAAAGAGAATCGCGAGCTCCGAACCGAACGAGAAATCTTAAAAAAAGCCGCGGCCTTCTTCGCGAAGCACCAGCAGTAAAGTTCGCTTGGATCGCCGTGGAGAAGGCCTACTTCCGCATCAGCGAGTTGTGTCGCGCGCTCGACGTCGCGCGGAGCGGTTTCTACGCCTGGTGTCGACGTCCCGAATCGGCGCACACGCAGCGCGATCGCCGGCTGAAGGTGCTGGTCCGGGCGTCGTTCGACGCGAGCAAACAGCGGTACGGCAGCCCTCGCATTCACGAGGATTTGCTCGAGCAGCAGGAGCAGGTGAGCCGCAAACGTGTGATCCGGTTGATGCAGGAAGAGGGACTGAAAGCCCGGGCCCGCAAGCGATTCAAGTGCACGACGATGAGCGATCACGATCAGCCGGTCGCCGCCAATCTCTTGAATCGTCAGTTCACCGCCGCAAGCCCGAATCAGCGGTGGGTCGGCGACACGACCGAGTTCGTCATCGGTGAGAGCGGCAAGCTGTATCTCGCCGCGATCCTCGATTTGTTTTCGCGGTTCACCGTGGGCTGGGCGGTGAGCGCGGTGAATGATCGGCACCTCACCATCAAGGCGCTCGAGATGGCCCTCAAGCGCCGGTGTCCCGATGTCGGATTGCTCCACCATTCCGACCAGGGCAGTCCGTACGCGAGCGAGGATTACCAAACGATACTCGACGCGCACCGCATCACGTGTAGCATGAGTCGGCGCGGGAATTGTTACGACAACGCCGTGATGGAGGCGTTCTTCTCCTCGGTGAAGAGCGAGCTCCACGAACGGTTCGACAGCTGCGGCGAAGCCAAGATAGAGTTGTTCGAGTACATCGAAGTGTTCTATAACCAGCGGCGCCGGCACTCGACGATCGGCTACATCAGTCCGGCCGCCTACGAGCAGCGATCGGCCAATACAGGTGGGGCGTGAGTGAGATTCTGAGGATCGCCACGCTCGTCGCGACGAAAACAGTCGCTCAGGATGCCCCACAAGCGACGATCGGGACCTCGGGCGACCTCCAGGTCCACCCGATTGCGACTTCGCTGATGCTCACGGGGGACTTCAATGTCTCAACGTCCTTGATAGCGTTCAAGCGATTGAAGAGGGTGTGGACGCTGACGTCCCTGTGGACGCACAGAACGCGCCCACAAGTGACTTGGAAAACTGCAGACAGTTTTCCACAGCGCCCACACCCATCATTTTTTCCTTGGAAGAAGAAAGAAGAACGAAGAGCGAACAACAAAAACAGCGCAACCCAACTGTCCACCAAATCGGATCAGGTCCACCCGCAGGCCGTTCGGCACGCTGTGGAGGGCGTCCTCCGACAGCGACGACACGAGCGGCAGAATCATGATGCCCATCACGATGCCGGGGCCGAGCGCGTGGCCAACTGGTTCCATGCCACGACCTCCGAAATCCAGATCCTGGCCCGGGCCTGCGGCAAGCGCGACATCCATGATCTGGAGCCGGAAGACCTGCGAGCCTTGACGCTCGAAGCCTCGCTGATCACGGGCGTGCCGCTCGCCGGCACCAACGTGGTGTTCGGCGGCGGACCG
>JACOTZ010000464.1 GCA_016178155.1 Acidobacteriota bacterium | reverse complement strand
CCTGGGTGCTGGTCTTCTTCGCCGCGGCGCTCGTGCTCTTCTTCGCCGGCTCGGCGCGCTACCTGCTGCCGATCGCCGCGCCGGTCGCGCTGCTCGCCGCCCGGGAGAAGCGGCTCGTCTTTCCGGCCGCCGCCGCGCAAGCGGCGATCAGCCTATGCCTGGCGATCGTGAACTACCATCACTGGGACGGCTACCGGCAGTTCGCGCGAAGCCTCGCCGCCGAGGTCCGGACAAAGCGGGTCTGGATCAACAGCGAGCTGGGTCTGCGCTACTACATGGAGGCCGACGGCGCGCTGCCGCCGGCGCGCGCCCAGGCGGTCGCGCCCGGGGAGATGGTGGTCTCGAGCGAGCTGGCTTACCCGATCCCGCTCACCACCGGCGGTGGGCGGCTGACGCTGTTCGCGGCCCGCGAGATCACTTCGCCGCTCCCCTTCCGGCTGATCGCGCTCGGCAGCAAGTCAGGCTATTCGACCGCCTCGCACGGGCTGCGGCCTTTTGACCTTGCGGCCGGCCCGATCGATCGCGTGCGCGCGGAAGTTGTGGTTGCACGCCCGCCCGGGCTGTCGTATCTTCCGATGAGCGTTCCCGAAGCCGCCGAGCAGATCGCCGGCGGAGTTCACGAGCTCGAAGACGGCCGCTGGCGTTGGATGGCGGACCGCGCCGTCATTCTGCTGAAGCCGCCGCGGACGCCTGCGCCGCTGCACATCGATCTGTTCCTTCCCGAGGCCGCACGGGCTCGAACCGTTCGAGTGCTGCTGGACGGCAACGAAGTTCTCTCGCAGGCGCTTCCCCGCCGCGGCATGGCCGGAGTTGCGCGCGATCGCGGCTAGCCGAAGTTCGTCACCGACAGGATTTCGAACCGCTTGCTGACGCGCGCGGCTCAGTAAGTGCCGTCAAATCAGCGGAAGCGTTCTGAGCCACGACCGTCAGGGAGTGGTGGTGACAAACCTCGGCTAGCGCAGCACCCGGATGCGATGGGACTCACTGTCGCCGATGTAGATGACGCCGTTCTTGTCGACGAAGATCCCGTGCGGGCGCGACATCCTGCACTTCAGCGGGTCGCCGTCGGGACCGTCGCCGCGCTCGCCCGTGCCGGCAACCGTGGTGATGACGCCGCTCTTCAGGTCGATACGGCGGATGGTGTGGCTCTCGGTATCGGCGATGTAGGCGCCGCCGTCGGGCGAAAGCGAGATGCCTTTGGGTCCCGAGAGCTTCGCCTTCACCGCGGGACCACCGTCGCCCTCATATCCCTTCTCGCCGGTGCCGGCGATGTGCGTGATCCGGTTCTTCGCCGGATCGAGCTTGTACACGGCGTTGCCCTCGCGCAGCGCGAGGTACAGGGCGCCGTCGGCCGCGACCGCGATGGCGCGTGGACCATTGAGCGGCGTACCCGCGATGGGCGCGCCCTCGGGCGTCGGCAGGCGCTCACCGGTGCCGGCGTAGGTATCGATCACGCCGCTCTTCATATGGATGCGGCGGATACGGTGGTTGCCGATGTCGCAGATAAGCATATCGCCGTTCTTGTCGAAGGCGATGCTGTGCGGCTGCCGGAACTGCGCCTTGGCGGCCGGGCCGCCGTCGCCCGCGAATCCTGGCTGGCCATTGCCGGCGAGCGTCGAGATCATGCCCTTCCTGTCCACCTTGCGGATGACGTTATTGCGCATCTCGACGAAGTACATGTTCCCGGCGCGGTCGAAGCGGATCTCGTACGGCTCGTTCAACTGGGCTTTGACGGCGGGGCCGCCGTCGCCCGCATAGCCTTTTTCGCCGGTGCCGGCGACGGTGGTCAGCTTCTTCGTCTTGAGGTCAAGCCGGCGAATGACGTGGTTGTTGACCTCGCAGAGGTAGAGGGCGCCATCGGGTCCGACGACCAGGCCGTAGGGGTTGTTGACCTGGCTCTCCGAGTAGCCCGGAGTTCCGTTTCCGGCGATGGTGGTAATGCGGCGGTCCGCGGCCGCGAGCGCTGCCACGGCGAGCGCGGCGATGAGTCCGATCCTCATGGAGGATCAGGCTATCACATGCAGCACGTGGTCCACGGTGATCGCCTCGATGGGCTGGCGGCGCAGGACGCGGACGCGCTCGCCGCGGGGCGCCCAGACGCGCGGATCGGTCGGCCCGAACAGGGCGACCACGGGAGTGCCGACGGCGGCAGCCAAGTGGGTGATGCCCGAATCGTTGCCGATGTAGAGGCGAGCGCGGGCGAGCCAGCAGGCGACCTGGTACAGGTTCGCGATCCGCACGGCGTCGGCGAGCGCATCGTCCGGTCCCGCCAGAAAGCGGACATCCCCGCCGAGCCGGCGCGCCAGTTCGAGGTAGTTGGCGAGCGGCCAGTTCTTGCCCGGGCTGCCGGAGAACGGGTGGAGCGCGATGTAGCCGCCGGGCTCCCCATTTCGCGGGCAGCCGAGGCGCGGTACGGCTCCGGGAGGGCCGCCGGCCTGACGCATGTAAAAGTCCACGGCATGCATGGCGGGGTCCGGCAGCGCCGCGTGGAAGGTAAACGGCAGATGCGCGACGGCGCGGCGAAAGTCCTCGCGATTCGTCCCATACCAGGAGACGATCGAGTCGAACGCAGCCAGGGTGGCGAGCACGGGCAGGTCGTAATCGACAACCCCGACCAGGTTGAGCCCCGTGGACGCGATGGCGCGCACGCGGCCGCCGAAGCGGATCAAGGGCACGTTAGGCGCCGGGACCCAGATCTCCGTATCATCCGCTTTCAGGTACTCGAGCGCGGGCAGCGAGACGATGCAGTCGCCGATCGCGCCGGGCCGGATCAGCAGGCGTTTCAGTTGGCGATTTCCAGCGGGACAGCGACTTCGATGGTGCGCGGCGGCAGGCACATCTTCTCGTTGCAGGCCTGGTAGCGCAGTTTACCGGTCAGCTTCGCCATCCCCTTGGGAGCGCCCGGCAGGATCCGGAACTTCAGGCGGGCCTTGAAGTCGCCCGTGAAGACCGACACCGGTTGGGGCGAGAAGGGGTAGCGCTCGAGCCGGGGCTCGGGCAACAGCAGCTCGAGCGGCTTGGCGACAGTCTCATCCCAGGTGAACTTCAGCGGGACCAAGTAGGGGTCATTCGGCTTGTGGCTGTTGACGTGGAAGCCATCGCGCAGCCCGATCTGCAAGTCGACCGTCACAGTCCGATTGCGCTTGCCAAATACCTTAGCGGGTGCGGTGACGGTGAGGACGGAGCCGTAAGAGCTAATCTGCGCGGCGACTGCGCTCGCCAGCGCCAGTGCGGCCACCGACGCTATCCAACAAGTGCCTGATCTCGTTTTCATACACCGATTTGCTGACGAGTCCCACGTGCGCCGAGGCGATCTTGCCCTGGCGATCGATTACGAAGGTGGTCGGCAGGGACTCCACTCCGCCATAGAGCTCGCTGACGCTGTCGTTGCCCACGAGCATGCGGTAGTTCACCTTCATTTCAGTAATGTAGGGCTTGACGACGCTCCAGCCTTCCTCATCGAGGGAGATGCCGATGACGGCGAAACCGCGGTCCTTGTACTTCTGCTCGAACTCGGCGAACCAGGGGATCTCGATTTTGCAGGGACCGCACCAGGTGGCCCAGAAATTCAGCAGAACGACCTTGCCGCGATAATCCCTGAGGCTGGCGGCGCGGCCGTCGGCATCCTTCAAGGCAAACTCGGGCGCCGGCTTGCGCTCCTTCTCGCCTTTGACGGCGGCACGGACGCGCTCCTCGGAAACGCTCGAGCAGGCGGCCAAGGCCGCAACGATGATTCCGGCGACCAAAAGGGCCGGGCGCAAACCGAGTAAAGACAAAGGAGATCTCCTTTCCAATTATAAGGGGTCAGACGGCCAGGGGCCCTGCCCCGAGTTTCATCTCGACCCAGCGCCGGCGCCGGTCGCGGTAGCGGCGGCTGAGCGTCATCTCGGCGTAACTCCCGGTGCGCGAGTACCTCCAGGCGACCGTATCGCAGAAGCTTTCGCAGACGTACTCGCGCCAGCGGCGGCTGCGCCGGCGGCGGTCGGCCGGAGACAGCTTGCGCTTGAGGCGGTCCGAGGACCAGCCGAGCTCGCCGCGCGCGCCGCCCTCCAGTTCGGTCCCGAGGAGTTCTTCGTAGGCGCGGCGTTTGGGGTTACCCAGCCGCCACCAGATAAAATGCGCGACCTCGTGGATGAGGATGCGCGCGAGCCGCCTCGGCGTCGAGAGCAGCCTGCTTTCGAGAACGATACGCCGTTTCAGCAGGAACGAACCCGCGTGCACCTCGGTTCCCCGCCGGGATCCGGACAATAGCCGGCCATCGAGGGAGCGCAGCTCCGGCAGGAGGCGGACTTGAATCTGGCGGCCGCTGAGCGCCGGGAGCCTCTCCAGGGCGCGCGCGGGAAGGCCGCGCGGCAGCCGTAATAGCGGCCGGTCAGTTCCGGAAATAGCTCTCGTCTTCGATTTTGACAGTGGCCTTCTTCTTGACCCCTTCCAGCCAGGCGAGGAACCGCTGGTTCTGGATCTCCTGGTAGATCTCGTTGCGCACCTCTTCGTAAGCGAGCTGACGGCTCGACTCGATGCGGAAGATATAGAAGCCGTTGTCGCCACGGATCGCGTCGGTGATTTCCCCCTGCTTCGCGGCGAGGATAGCGGCCTTGAGGTTCGGCGGAATCTTGTCGGTGTTTTTGCGGATCGCGAGCCCGAAGTCGCCGTCCTTGGCGACCGAACCGGGATCTTCGGAATATTCCTTCACGAGCTTGACGAAATCGGCGCCAGCCCGCCCCTGCCGGACCACGGAATCGGCCTTCGTGCGGGCCTCGGCTTCGGTGAGCGTTTTTCGGGCCTTGGAATCGGCCGGCGCGACCTGCACGGCGCTGAACGGAATGTAGATCAGTTTCACCTTGCTTTCGTGGAAGTCGGCGCTATGCGACTGGTAATACTGTTTCTGTTCTTCCGGGGTGACCGTGAAGTCACGCGGCTTGTCACTCATGACGGCATTCATGAGCAGTTGACGCCGGTAGTGCTCGACCTGGCGGCGGAGGTCCTCGAACTGCTCCTTGTAAGGGCTCTTTTGCTCGAGCTTCTCTTTCTCGGCGATGTCGGCCAGCAATTCCATCAGGGCAAAGCCCTGCAGGAATTCGCGTTTCTGCCGCATCAGCGCCGGACGCTGGGAAGTGGGATAACTCTGAATCATCCGCTCGATATCGGCGGCCGTCATGGGCTTGCCATTCACGGTGGCGACTACGGGATCGCGCCTGGCGACGCCGGGGGATGCAGCGGGGGCCTGCGCGAACAGCGCCAGGGCGGAGAAGAGCAACAAAACACAGCAACTTCTCATGGGAATACTGGGAGTGTAGCATGCACCCGCCAGGCCCCTGCCGGTCCGCACCTGGGGAGGCGGCCGCTGGGCTGCGAAACGAAGCCAATTTATCGTCTAAGTACCTTGTTTATTTGTAGTTCCAGGTACTCAGGTTGTGTCGCCCGCCGGCGGGCGACGTGAGTTTCGGGAGAGCGAAGCCGGCCGGGGGGCCGTTCAGCAGCGCCGGCGGGCCGGAATTACCGAACGAACCCAATTTCAATCCTAAGTACCTGGTTTCGCAAGTACGGCCGCGGGTCATTCCGGAGCGCCGTGCAGCGCGGCCCAGGGTCAGCCGCTCCACAGCGGGGCGATCAGCGGCGCGGCTCGCTGCGCACGACCTGGGCACGGCGGCGGCCCTTCGACAGGTTGCCGGCCGCTTTCTCCCGGGCCTCATCGGTGATAACGACTTTATTGACCACCTGGCGGGCGCCGGCGGCGCGGGCCAGCCGGGTGGCCGTTCCTTTGTGCTGAATCACGGCCGTCCGGCCCTCGATGGTGGCGATCCCAACCTGGACCCGAACCTGAAAGTTGTTGGCGGCGATCTTCGAACGTGCAAAGCGCGCGCGGATGGCGCGTTCGAGCGAGGCGTCGTCGACAGGCTTGGCCGCGGCGGGTTTACCGGCCGGCGGCGCGGCTTTGGGCCCGGCGGCGACAGCCATGCCGGTGACGACGATCCAGATTGCGAATGCATGTCTCCACACACAAGTGTGTGCGCCGAGCACCGGCTTTTTCTCAACAATTTTCCAGGCACGGAATAAAGCCGGCGAGTACCTGCTGTTTTCCCGAGGCGGCTGTCAGCCGAACCCGGACACGAGCGGCGTTATCGGTCTGCCACTCACGATTGAGGACGGCGGTGGCGTGGATCAGCACCATGGGCGCGAGATGAGCGAAGTCGCCGCTACCACGGTAGAAGTGGCGCAGCCGCACGGTGGCGGCATCGAGGAAGTCCAGGAACAGGCGCGCGAGCGGGCGCGCGGAGTCCTCGCCGGCCGCGGAACGGGCGAGGCCGCTCAACCGCACGCAGCGTTCGACGAGCTCGGAGTCGGCGAACAGCATGGACAGCAGGTCCCGCGGATGGCGCCGCAGGCCGTGGAGATACTTCGAGGCGCGGTGCGGTTCGAAGTTGAGCGCCGCCGGGTGCGCCGAACTCAGCAAGAGGCCATGAATCCGTTCCAGCTCGGTGCGAAACCGGGGGAGCGAGGACCGGCACGCAAGCCGGGGCGTGTGGGGCGACAGCACGTCGTAAGTCAACTCCGAGCGCGCTTTGGCCCGGCGGCGAAGGCTCGAGGAATAGACAAGGATGGCATGGCAAAGCTGCGGGTCACCGTACTGTGCAGGGTCGCGAAGCCAGTCGTAGCCGACCCAGCGGCGAAGCGCGACCTGGATTTCCTGCGAGAGGTTACGGAAAGCCTCGAAGTGCCGCGCGGTGCGCTCGGCGGGGGCAAGCGACCAGGCCGCAAGCGCGGCCGGATCGAGCTGGAGAGACACCTCGGCGAGCAGGGTCTCCGGCCGGGCGGCGGCGGGACCGGCATCCAAGCCGTAGAATGCGAGCAGCGGCTCAAGTTCCGCGGGGGTGGTGAGCCGGACATGCCGGAACGTAAGGGCGTCGTGGATGGCATCCGGCCAGGGGCTGCCGGGTTGGGATGGGTGCGGCTGCGGCGGCTCGTCCCACCTATTTCGGTTCGGCAATAGCATTTCTGAAAATGTTCCTCTCTCGGGGCCCTCATTATACGGGTGCGGGGGTTGAAAATCGCGCGTTGCGGGTGTCGCGGAGACGGATGTCAGCGGTGCAAGTCTGTGGTGATAATCGAGTTATTCGCCATGTCGATTTTTTTACGTCAGTGGTGATCGTCCATTGGTGTCCCCACAAGGGACAATGAAACCGGGCTGGAGCGGAGCTATCTTGAGTTCAGCGATTAATCCGGCAATTCCTGCCGGGCGCGCAGGCACGAGAGCGTCTCGGAGGTGACGACCCCATCGCGGCGTAGCAAAGCCGATTGGCTTCGGCGACAATTGAAGTGCATGCCATGGCCACTCTGAGCGATTTTGAGAAACTGCTGCCGACGCTGTCGCCCGGCGAGACGGCCAGATCCTTAAGTGGGTGGTGCAAGAACTTGGCGGCGCTTTTCCCGGGGATCGACTCTCGTGCTGAGGTATGCGGCGGCGAACCGTGCATGGTCCGAACCCGGATTCCCGTTCGGCTCCTGGAACAGGCACGACGCCTCGGCGTCAGCGAACAGGAGTTGCCGGCGGCGTATCCATCCCTTCGCGCAGAGGACTTGGTGAACGCCTGGGCATACGCGCGTTCTCACGCCGCGGAAATAGAGGCGCAGATTCGTGAGAATGAGGCCGCTTAGTGGCCCGGTTCTATTCAAACGAGAATGTCGGCGGCACAGGTTGTCACGGAGCTGCGGCGCTTCGGGCACGATGTGCTGAGTTCATTGGAAGCAGGGAAAGCCAATGCTGCCGTGCCAGACACTGAGGTCCTGGCGTTCGCGGTGGCCGAAGGCCGGATTCTGCCGTGAAATAACCGCCGCCACTTTCTTCGACTTCATCAGCGTCGCACCGAAGATCATGCAGGAATCATCCTTTGCACCTTCGACCGGACTTCGGCGGCCAGGCGTGGCGAATTCACCAGGCTGTTGCGGCCGCGTTCGAACTGAAGAATCAGGTGATCAGGGTGAACCGGCAGGCTGAGAGAGCGCGGACCGATCACCGGATCGAGGCGCGTTTATGACCTTATTTGACTTAGTTCAGCGATTCCGCAAACTGCAGTGCGGGGGGACGGGTAGGGTGCTGGCTGGCCACGAGTTAATTAACGGCGGTGCGACCCGCCGTGGTGCTTTCCACAGAACTCTATCATCGCCATCGTCCTGACGTGATCGTTTGGTCTGATCACGACACAACCCCCGAGAGAATTGGCTCCTACCGATTGCGATTTGCGCGATTGGCGGCACGCGGGGCTTCATCACCCTTCCTTCTTCAGGTTGTTCCCCGTCACGCTGCTGCAGAGGGACGCCCGCCTGACCGGAAGGCTTTCTGAATCTGACTGGGCTTCGGCACGCGCGTCTTTCAAAGTTGGATTTGGCATCGAATATACCACCGGCGACCCACTTCCGCATACCACTTGGACGGGTTGTCGCCAAACCACCGAAGTGCCCTGCATAGGATTAGGACCGAGAAGTCGGCCAGGATCCTGAGGATTTAGTTGCCGTCCCGAAACCGGATGCGATTGCTTTCTACAATCCACAGCTCGCCAGCCGGGCTTCGCCGTTCCAGGGCCGCCGCAATCCGTCGGACGTATGCCACTACCGTGGCCTTGTCCTGCCGTTTGAGCCGAAGAACGATAACACCTGGGTGCTCGTGCGGCGGATACGCTTGAATGTTGGCAAAATCCAAATCAAGGGTCAGCAAGATCCGGCTTTCGCTTCGCGCGCGGGCTGCCAGCAGGTGATCATCGGATCCCGACAGGTCTTCGTCCCAAACGGTCTGTGCATCAAAGCCGGACTCCCGCAGGACTGCAGCCGCCTCGGTGGGAAGGTTCTCGTCTGTCTTGAACTTCACGCGCTGCGTTCCACCGGGAGATCCATCACGCCTTCGCGGGCCAGTTCGGCGGCGTATGCAATCGCGGCATCGATGTCCTCAGGCCTCAACGAAGGATAGCTGGCAAGAATCTCAGGCCGGCCGATTCCAGCAGCAAGATTATCCAGGATTACGGAGACCATGATGCGGGTCCCGCGGATGCAGGCTTTGCCGTGGCAAATCGCCGGATCCACGCTCACGCGTCTTCTCCAATGTTCCATACGGTTCGATTCTACCGTGCCGGACAGGCCGGGGAACCTCGCTCGGGATTACTCCCCTGAAGTCGGCATCGCGCCGCTCAACTTTCGGGGGGCAGCGACGGGCGATCTTAGCGCGTCCAGACTCGTTTCAGGCGCAATCTTGCGCCGCGCGGCGGCGTGCCGCGGACACAAGTGCAACCAGCCGGTTGCGATTCGCGTCCAGTTCCGCTACTATGCAACCTGGAGGTTGCGCAACGTGGACACCAATCATATCGAGAAGCGGATTGAACTCAAGGCGCCGGTTTCGCGGGTCTGGCGCGCGCTGACGGATTACCGTGAGTTTGGCGAATGGTTTCGTGTGAAACTGGATGGCCCATTCGTCCCCGGCCAGGTCTCGCGCGGCCACATTACCTATCCGGGCTATGAGCACGTCAAATGGGAAGCGGTGGTGCAGAAAATGGAGCCCGAACGGCTATTTTCGTTCACCTGGCATCCTTATGCGATCGATGCCAAAACAGACTACTCAAAGGAGACGCCCACGGTGGTCGAATTCAGGCTGGAGAAGACGCCGAACGGCACGCTGCTCATTGTGACGGAATCCGGTTTCGACAAGATCCCTGGCGATCGCCGCATGGAAGCATTCCGCATGAATGACCGCGGCTGGACAGAGCAGATGAAGAACATCGAGAGCCATGTCGCACAAAGGCCGTAGCAGGACGGCTGCCAAGCTGCGGGCTCATGCGCCTGTGTTTGCCGCACTAGGCGACGAGACGCGGCTTTCCCTGCTTGCCAGGCTTTCGGAGGGGCGGCCGTGCTCGATATCCGAGCTGACCGAGGGCTCCAAGCTGAGCAGGCAGGCAATCACCAAGCACCTGCGAGTGCTGGAGAGCGTAGGCATGGTGCACAGCGCCCGTGCCGGCCGCCAGAGCCTGTTCGAACTCAACCTTCGGCCGATTAAAGGAATCAAGGAATATCTCGATCTTGTCTCCGAGCAGTGGGATCGGGGTTGTCCCGGCTGAAGTCATACGTGGAGGATCAAGGGCCGGACGGCGATGAAGCTCCTCGGGGGACGGACTCGAAGCGAAGAAGGGGAGTTTTCGCCGGCTGTGACGCGAGGGCGGGCTCCGAACCGCGGCGCCGCTGGACGACGGCTCCTATTCCGACCGCAGGGCGTCCATGGGGTTGACGCAAGAGGCACGACGGGCAGGCACGAAGGCGGCGGCCGCGGCGGACACCAGAAAGAGACCGGTGACGATCAACATGACCGCGGCATCGACAACGTCAGTTCCATAGAGCGAGCTCCGGATGGCGCGCCCGGCAAGGAGGCTGGCGATCAGACCGGCCGCGAGGCCGATCAAGACCGGGACGCCTGCCTCGGTGAATGTGAGCGCATAGACCCGGCCTCGGGTGGCGCCAAGGGCGATGCGCACGCCGATTTCCTGCTTCCGGGCGGCCACGGAATAGCTCAACACGCCGTAAATGCCGAGCATGGCGAGCAGGAGAGCGGCAATGCCGAAGGCCGTCAGGACCCAGGTTTGAAAGCGCTCAGGGGCAAGGGAATCGCTCAACTGGGCGTCGAGCGTCTTGACGCGTGCGATGGTGACGTCCGGCGCGTGCTTCCAGACCGCCTGGCGCATGCCTGAAACAAATGCTTCCGCGCCTGGCGTGCCCCGCACCAGAAAGAACGTAGTGTAGGGCGGCCGGTAGTGGTAATGCACATAGGCCATTCTGGCGGGCGCCGATTTGAGTGAAGTGCCACGGGAATCGGCGACAACTCCGATGACGGTGTGCGTTCGCCCCAGAACGCGGACCTGGTGGCCGATCGGATTCCCGCTTCCCCACAGGGCTTTGGCTTCGCCTTCCGACAGAACAACGCTATTCAGGTTGCGGTCACGTTCTTCAAAGAACCTGCCCGCGACCAGCTTTTGGCGTGTGGCTTCGAAATACCCAGGACTCACCCAGCGCGCATTCACCAGCGGCCCTTCCTGGTTTGGCCGGTCAACGCGCTGCACGAACTCGATCCACGACTCTCCCTCGAGCGGCATGGCGCTCACCAGGCCGGCCGCCTGGACGCCGGGGATGGCCCGCAAGTTTTCAAGGACGGCATCGATGAAAGCGATGCGCTTCTGCTCCGCGCCGTAGAGCTTAGGCGGAAGCTTGACCTCGGCTACCGCGACGTGCTCCGTCTCAAATCCTTTGTCCTGATGAAGCAGATGCAGTAGGCTCTTCGCGAACAGGCCGGTGACGAGCAGGAGCACGGTGCATCCGAAGACCTGAACTCCGACCAGCCAGGTGCGGAGCCGATGGCCGGGCTTGCTGCCGAGCGCGCGGCTGCTGTTCTGTTGAAGCAAGGGCTGAGGATCGGTGGAGAGGAGTCTCAGGGCGGGCCAGATACCCGATAGCAGGCTTGCGGCCAAGGTGAGCCCCAGCGCGAAGAGCAGAACCGTCACGTTGACATGAACCTCGGCGAGACGTGGAAGGTCGACCGGAGAGTAGCGGCGGAACAGTGTTACGCCGATCACCGCAACCAGAACGCCGGCCGTGCCACCCACGGCGGCCAATACCAGGTTTTCCGCCAGAGCATTCCAAAGGAGCCGCCCTCGCGCAGCGCCGAGCGCGGTACGCACGGCAGCGTCGCGACGCCGGGCGAGCGCGCGCCCGAGCTGAGCATTGGCGAGATTCAGGCAGGCGATGAGCATCAACCCCATTACGGCGGCCATCAGGAGCCACAAGCCGGTCGTGGAATCGCCCACCACGGCTTCCTGCATAGGCTCGAGGGAAGCGCGCAGAGCGCCGGGGTCTCGCCTTGTTGGCATTTCCCGCAGCACCTGCGCCTGGATCGCGGTGAGCTGCGCCTCAGCCTGCCGGATGCCGACGCCCGGCTTGAGACGACCCAGCGCGATCCAGTTGCCGTAATTGCCATTCCACTCGATTTGGCTGACATCGAGGACAACCGGGAAGAACACAGCCGGCTCGGGCAGGCCGGTTTTAGGCTGCCTGGAGGGGAATGATCGCAAGGCATTGGCGTTGGGAAAATGGAAGCCGGCGGGCAGCACCCCGATCACTTCGAGCGGCGTATCGTCGATGCGAATGGTCTTTCCGATGGCGCCGGGGTCGCCATAGAACAGGCTTTGCCATAAGGGATAAGTCAGGATGGCGACTTTGTCGTGGCCTTTCACGCCGTCTTCGGGGAGAAAACCGCGGCCGAGGAGCGGCTTCACCCGCAGGATCTCGAACAGGTTGGGGAGGCACAAGACCGTCCCGACCAGGCGTGGATGGCCGCCGCCGACGCTCAGGCCCATGGCCATATTGCGCACGACCGTTAATGCGGTGAAGGCCGTGGCGCGCTTCCGCCAGACATCGACATGGCGGGGATTGGGCCCGACAGGCTCATCCCCGAGGAACCGAACGCGCTCCCAGGCGACCACGAGGCTGCCGCTATCGTGATAGGCGAGCGGCCTGAGCACAACAGAATCGACCACGGTGAAGACGGCCGTGCTCGCTCCGATTCCGAGAGCGAGCGTCAGAATCGCGGTCGCGGCGAAGCCGGGGCTCTTACGCAGAATCCGCCAGGCATAACGGAAGTCCTGAATGAATATGTCCCAGATGGTCCAGCCCCACATACGGCGTACTTCCTCTTTCGTCAAAGTAAGGTTGCCGAAGGCGCGGAGGGCAGCGTAGCGGGCCTGCTCGGGGGGCAGGCCGGCATCCTGCTGCGCTTCGGCTTCGAGCTCGAGGTGGGCGCGCAACTCGCGGTCGAGCTCCTGCTCGCGAGAGGCACGCCGCGGGCGCATCTCAGCTCTCCTCGGCAGGCCACATGATCCGCGCGACTGCACCGGTGAGTTTCTTCCACCTGGACTCCTCCGCAACGAGCTGCTTCCTTCCGGCCGGTGTGAGCCGGTAGTACTTGAATTCCCGCTTCAGGTCCTTCCCGGCGCGCTCCCATTTGGCCGCAACCCAGCCCCTGCGTTCCAGGCGGTGGAGCGCGGGGTAGAGCGATCCATGCTCAACTTGCAGCAAGTCGTCGGTGGTCCGCTGGATATGCCTGGCGATCTGGTGTCCGTGAGCGGGTCCAAACAGCAGCGTGCGCAGGATCAGCATGTCGAGCGTCCCCTGCAACAACTGGATTCGGCCGGCGGATTCATTCGACATAGGTGGAAGACATTCTACCCGAAACTCGGCCATACCGGGTAGACGAACTACCAAGATATCGGTTAGCCCGGAGCCGCGGCACGAGTTTCCGGCTCGGGCGACGCGGCCTGCCGGGCGGTTAGCCGCTCTCGGAAACTGGCGATCCGCTCGATGCGCGGCTCGAAAAGGTCGAAGTGTCTTGGATCGCTGGACCGCCGCGTGCCCCGCGGTCAGCGGCTGATCGCTGAAAAAATTTGCCCGGCACGACCCAACATCCAATGTTCTGGAGGAACGAGGTATGTTCGATGATCGTGCCGGACTATTCCATGATATTCGACTGATACGCCCGCTTCAAGACCAGGGGAGCGAATACGAGACGCCGAGGGGTCCGCGCGATGCGTACGGGCCCATCGGGTGTGATGTTGTGTGACCAACCGCACCTCGAAATGCAGCTCACGCTGCATTGCTTTTTGGAAAAAAGCGGGACATATTTTTCGGGCGTGGAATGGCGCGTGCATTTGCCGCAGCGCAGCGCAAACTCATCTCCTCGGCGAAAATGCTTGATGGAATTCTCGGGCTGCCGCAACGAAGCGAGACAGTTGGACCGCCATGGGTGGGCACCTGACGCGGTTGAATGACCGGCGTTCCTATCGGACGTTCGGCTTACCTGTACGCTTTTCGGCGGAGTTGCTCGGGCGCGAGCCGGGAGCAGCGTGGCCTTTCCGGCGGTGAACACTCGGGACACCCGCATCTGCGGGTGCTGCAGCTCAGCGGTTAGCCGCCGGCCAGGGAGCTGAAGACCAATTGCCGGCACTCCGGCATGGAAATCGTGGTCGGCAAAGGCGAGGTGCTCCTGCTTTCGCCCGCCGATCCGACCTCCAACCGCTTCCAGCGCGTGGGTTCATGCCCGGGCAGCGCAAACTGGCGAAGCTAACCGAGGTTCGTCACCACCACTCCCTGACGGTCGTGGCTCAGAAGGCTTCCGCTGATTTGACGGCACTTACTGAGCCGCGCGCGTAAGCAAGCGGTTCGAAATCCTGTCGGTGACGAACTTCGGCTAAGGTCCCAGTACGTACTATCCCCTAATACCCCCACTTTTTTCTCCTATGGCCCTCTTTTGTGTTGACAGCACCACAGGCCGCTGATAGCATGGCGCTTCACGGTAGATAGCCGTGAATCATCAAAAATCTGGTTCTGGAGGAACGAGACGATGAAAATGTCACGCATCGTGTTGGCGCTGGCGGTCGCCGGAACCGCTCTCGCGCAGAACAACAATCCATGTCCTGGTGAGAAAGAGTACCAGGTCAACATCATCGGGGTGCCGAAGAGCAAGAACCCTGATATGACCAACACAAGCGGTCACCGGATCTTCGTGCCGTTGACCGGGCAGACCAACATCTACATGACGGGGGATACGGACTCGGCCACGGCCGGTCTCCAGTGCGGGAACAGCTTCCAAGTGACTGACGCCAATGGAACGGACGGCAGCGCCACCTTGGTTGTTCCCTGCACAAACGTGAACGTGGACAGCACATCGACCGGTATTTGTTTCGATGTGTGGGCAACTCCCCTTGGCACGCCTGGTGGAAAAGCCCAGGTGGATGTCGTGTGCACGTTCGACAGCACCGTGGTCGGGGACCTGGTGGAAGGTAGCTGCGAGAACGTGCCACTAGGAAGTTTCGATTTCGAGCTCGTGCGCAATGCCGGCAAGCCCGTGCAGAAGGACATCACGAACTTCATGAGAGCGTCGGGTTGCTTCGATACGGACTTGAGCGGCACTTGCGACCCGGGCGAGAAGACGTTCAACAACGTCTGGATTTTCAATCTGGAGGCCCTTCAGTCGTATTTCTGGGAGTACGACAATCAGGGCTTGCGGGTGTCGATGATCCGCTTCTGTGAAGGCACGGACTGCGGTTCTTTCGGCGTGGTACCGGGAGCCTAGGAATCAGTCCCCCAGCGAGGGTCTCTCTGAGGCCGGGGCCCGGTTGGAACGGGCCCCCGTTTTCATCATGATGTTCACGATCTATCTTATTCTTCGTGTCTCCGCTGTCATTGTCCTTTTGTCAGGGGCAGTCAGCCGCCCGCTCCAAGCCCAGATCAAGATTGCGGCGTATCCGGTGGAAGGGATCGATTATGTGCCGATGCCGGCCGTTTTCGTCGCCGCTCCGCGGGGCACGATCAAGGAAGCCTCCATCGAGCTTCGCAATCGCAAGCCTGAGCCACTAGAAATCGCGGGACTGGAGAACCCGAGCAAGCGGTTCGCCGCCCGCATCGAACCTCTCGAGTCAGGACGCCGCTACCGTCTGACGGTCACCTTGAAGGGAGAAGGGCCTGCCGGTAAGCAGCGCGATATCGTGCTGCTCAAGACTAATTTGCAGAGCGCCCCGGTTCTCCGCATCCCGGTCAACACCTATGTGCAGGAGAAAATATATACGTTCCCGGACTCGGTCTTTCTGGGACGTTTCGGGATCAGCGAGGTGAGAGGAAATGCTCAAGCAGCCCGGAAGATGGCCCAGATTCTCATGGTCTACCGCAAGGGCCTGCCGGGGTTCGAGATTAAAGTCACATCGGACTTGCCTTTTTTGAAGATCGACTCCCAGCGGGGGCCCCGGGGCGACCAGTGGGAAAACTGGGTTTGGCTGGATCCGGATCGGATCAAGCCCGGTGAAATCAAGGGCACCATTTTCATCGAAACCAACGACCCGGACATCCCCAAGCTATCCGTGCCGGTGGCGGGCAGTCTGCTGCCAAAGTAGACAGGCTGTTGGACTGCCATCGATTCCGCGATAGCGGTGACCTGAAGTTCCGTCCATGAAACAAATGCTCATAGCCGTCGCCGGGTTTGCCACGGTGGTATTGCCGGCGATGAATGCCCAGCCCGGGGCGGGCGGCTCCTGGGTTCAGGGAGCGGCTTACGAGAAAACCGGTGAGGTCCTACGGGCTCTTCCCCGGGTTTTCGTCTCTATCTCGTCCCCCGGCGGGGACCTTCTCGCTACCACCCGCACCGATGCCAACGGCCGCTATCAGTTCGTGAATCTTCCTCAGGGCCGCTTCGTGCTGGAAGCTTCGAAACCCGGTTACCTCACGCGGCCAGCAGCCAGACGCGCCGGGTCGCGCATCGTCGTGGAATGCTCGTCAGGCTGCCGCCAATCCGGGATGGATTTCGAGTTATTCCAGGGCGCATTGGTGGCTGGTGTCGTGTTGAACGCCTCGGGTGAGCCGGTCAGCCGTGCGGTTGTTTCCCTCCGCCGGGTGGACGTCCCGGCATCCAAAGAGGAACGTTCAAGCCATGCAACCGACGATCTGGGCGGGTTCCGCATCGCGGGTCTCAGGGCTGGCAAGTACATTCTAACGGTCCAGCGCCGCGCGGCCAGCGGCCATGACGCGGTCCTTACAAAAGCTCTTACGCTCGCTGAAGGAGAACGGCTGGTTGATCTTGCATTGACCCTCGGCAGCCAGGAGTCGTTCCGCCTGACAGGCAGCCTATCGGGCATTCCATTCGGGGAGGGCTATCGAACCTGGGTCGAGATGCGGCCCGTGGGTGGTTCGGCACCGGCTCCCGTGGCGGCGGTTGGGGCGAATGGGCGGTTCCACTTCGATTCCGTTATCGCGGGCCGCTACGTCGCAAGTGCGGTAGCCGTCGGCCTGGGGCAGGTGAAAAGGAACGTCTACATGCTGGACGTCCTGGAAGTAGTCCGCGACACCGACGGAATCGTCTTCCAGCCCGTCGAGCCGGCGGCGGTGGAGGGAACCGTCGAAGTTGCGGCCGGAGCACTGCCACCCGGCGCTGTCATTCAGTTCACTTCCGGCGACGGATTTGGATACCGCTGGACCAGAGTCCGCGCGGCCGACCGGCACTTCGAACTGACTGGCCTGCGGCCGGGGGCCTATCGTATCGAGGCGGATTCGACCGCGTTCTATGTGAAAGGCGTCAAGAACTCTGAAGGGATCGAACGCCCCAGTGCCGTGATTCTTTCACCGGGTCGGAATCGGCTTGCGGTCGTCGCTGCAGCGGATCAGGCGGTGGTCTTCGGGACGGTCCAGGAACCCAAGGCGGGTAGCCCTCTGCCTCATGCGCGGATCGGGCTCAAGGGAGATCTCGCCGAATACTCGGCAGAAACCGATCAAGCGGGACGGTTCCTGTTCGGTAAGGTCATTCCTGGGGAGTATCGCATCTGCGCCTGGGCCAACCTCGCGCTCCCGAACGTGGAAGACAACACAATATGGGAACGACCGGGGTGTCAGTCCAGGACCGTTTCCATCGACCCGTTCAGCCGGTTCGCGATCGATGTGCCGGCCACGCCATGAACCGATTTACCTCATTCATCCTCGCCATCATGTGCTGGGCTACCGCCGCTTTCGCCGAGGAGCCCGCCGCTGCAGTGGCTGGCATTGTGCGCTCCGCCACCACAGGAGAAGCGCTCCACAACGCCCCGGTCGTCCTGAGGTCGCGCGACGTTGAGGCGAAAGTCTTTAGGTCTACCACCAGCGCCAGCGGCGGCTTCGGTTTTTCCGGGCTGCCACCCGGCCGCTATCAACTGACGATTTCAAAATCCGGTTACGAAACGTTTCAGGGGGATGCCGCCGTTAACCTCCGCGAGGGTACGGAAGGAACACGCCTGGCGCTGAGTCTCTGGCCTCATGCTGTCCTCAGCGGGCGTGTCATCGACTGGGAGGGCGAGCCGGTGGCGCAAGCGCAGGTCCACGCCTACGCGGTCGTCTACTCGGCCACAGGGGTGTCGTTACGACTGGTTGCCAGAGCGGAAACCAATGACTTGGGGGAGTACCGGGTTTTTGACTTGCCCGCAGGCAAGTATGTGGTCGAGGCTTCACCGCCGCGCACCGGGACCCCATCGGGGCAGTTCTACATCGATACTCCAGTTTCGTATTATCCCTCAGCCCTGGCGCCGGCTCAGGCGTCGCCGATCGCGCTGAACCCGGGACAGGAAGTCACACGCGCGGACGTGACCGTCGCGCGCCGTCCCGGTTATGCCATCGCCGGGGCCGTATGGGATGGCTTGACCGAAGGTCCATGCAGGCGTTGCCTGGTGCAGGCCGTTCAGGATGACAGCCTCTACCGTGCGACTCTCTCCCGCCCCGCCAGTGTTTCTGCCAACGGCGCCTTCGTTCTCCGCGGCCTTTCTCCAGGAGACTACATCCTCGTCGCCCGGCAAGGCAGTGCGGTAGCTCAGGTCCACGCCAGCATTCGCGACCAGCACCTGCAGGGAGCGCGCCTGGTCACCGGGTTGCAACAGTCGGTCACGGGACAGATGGTTCTCGAAAATGCGCCCGAGGGCACCGACCCCGCCGACTTGGTTCCCAGCCTCTCCCCGGTTGCGCTTCCCGAGTGGTGGCCGCGCGCCGAGGGGAAAGTCGGTGCGAACCGGCAGTTCACGATCGCCGGCGTGTCCCCGGCACGATACCGGTTCGAAGTACGCGGCCTTCCTCCCGGCGCTTATCTCAAGACAATCCTCGCCGGGGGGCAGCCGCTGCCATCCCCCGACATTACCGTTCCTGGCGAGTCAGGAATAACCGGTCTGCAGCTCGTGATCGCCTTCGATGGCGCGACGCTTCGCGGAAAGGTACGGCCGGCCGGTTCCGCGGGAAAGGAACAGTCGGTCCACGCACAAGTTTTCCTGGTGCCCCAGCAGGGTCCGAGCGGCTTCCAGCTTCCCCAAACCGCGGAAACGACCCTGGACGGATCCTTCAGCCTCGTGTCTGCGGCTCCGGGCAGCTACACCCTGTATGCGCTCCCGGCTGGCGCCTCGCTTCAGATCTTCGATCCTGCGGTTCAGGCAGTGCTGGCCAGAGATGCAACCAACGTTCGCTTGGACCCGAAGGCAACTGTGGATCTTGAGGTTGCCTTGGCCTCGCAAGGCAGGTAGTGGGTTCCACCCCGGCCAGAGGGGGATAGAAACAGAGAATGCGAAGCCATCACATTGGGCTGATAGGAACAGGAACGAGAGCGACCCTGTTGGCCACGCTTTTGCTTGGGTTCGGACCGTGGCGGAAGGCCCACCCGGCAGACAATCGCGAGCCGGCGATTCCGCAGCGGACACTCGCAACTCTGAATGGCCAGCCGATCCGGGAGGAAGATCTGGTTCCTCTCGTCGGGGCACAGATCCTGCGCTTGCGCACTCAGGAGTATCAATTAAAGCGCAGAGCAGTCGAAGAGCTCATCCGCAGAAAGCTGCTGGCCGGCGCGGCCGCAAAGCTCGGGATCTCCCCCGACGAGCTGCTCAAACGCGAAGTCGACGCGCAAGTCGCTGAGCCGGCGGAGGCGGAGATCGAGGCCTTCTACCTGACCAGGAAAGACCAGTTGGGCCGGCCGCTTGCCGAAGTTCGGCCCGAGGTAGCGGCCGCACTGAAGGGCGCGAAGACGGCGAAGGTCCGGGAGGAGTTTTTCGAGGGCTTGCGCAAGGGCGCCAAAATTACCTGGTCACTTGAACCTCCAAGGGTAGAAGTAGCCCACGATCCGGACCGCGTGCTGGGCGATCCCGCTGCCCCGATCACGATCGTGGAGTTCTCAGACTTCGAATGCCCATATTGTAGAAAGGTCCAGCCTGTCCTCAAGCAGTTGCTCTCCAAGTATGAAGGTCGAGTGAAGCTGTCGTTTCGCGACTACCCCCTATCCAATCTGCACCCGCAGGCCTCGAAGGCCGCTGAAGCCGCGAGGTGTGCGGGCGAGCAAGGGAAGTTCTGGGAGTATCACGACTTGTTGTTCGCTGCCGCCAGGCTGGATCCGGCTGGCTTGACCGAGCATGCGCGGACACTCGAACTGAATGACAAGCAGTTCGACTCCTGCCTGGAGACGGACAGGTTCAAGGCCAAGGTCGAAGAGGGCAGGCAGGCCGGGTCCCGTGTGGGCATAAATGGCACTCCGGCCTTTTTCATCAACGGCGTGTTCCTCAACGGCGCTCAACCGGCTTCCGCATTTGAAAGCCTGATTGACGGCGAACTCGAGCGTCTGCGCACCAGGGGCACGTTGGGAAGCGAAAAGTAACTTCCACCCCGGCCTTGCGCCGCTGGCCCGGAATCGATAGTTGTGAAGAACGCAGGCTCACCTGCTTTCGGGCCAGGCGCAGCGCCAAGGCCCCAGATCCAAGGCCCCACGAAGATCGCCGCCCGGAACCGTGCTCGAACGGCACCCCGGGATCGCGGGGCAACGACGCAGCCGCTTTCGCAAACCGCGGCGGAGCGCTGGTGCGAAGCGCCGGTTACATCAACGCCGTGCGCCCGCGGCTGCCTGGATTTGCACCAGGTCGGAGCGCGCTGCCGGGCGCGCGAACGAGAGCACGTTCATCGGGCATACCGTCACGCAGATGCCGCAGCCGATGCACGAGCTGTTCAGGTTCGTGATCTCTTCCTGTTTCAGCGCGAACCGCATCACGTCGATGCCCACCTGGCAGTGGCGCGAGCACTCGCCGCAGGCGATGCACTTCTCGTTCGACGCGATCCCGAAACGGCTCACGCCGAAACGGGTGAAGACGGCGCTGAACAGCTCCATCATCTTGGCGAGCGGGCACCAGTAGCGGCACCAGATCTTACCGCCGAAGAACGGATAGAGCGTGATCGGGATAATGCCCACCAGCCAGACGTCGGCGAGGAGGTGGTACACCTCGAGGCCAGCTTCCCCCGGGCGGCGGAGTATGGTCAGCGCGTCCTTGCCGATGATGAACACCGTCACCAGCACCGCCGCCGCGAGCACCCACGCGTTCATCCGCTCCCAACGAATGCTCGCCTCCCCCTTGGGCGCGAGGTGCCGCCAGCGGTCGCCTAGCGTCTCGGCCAACCCGCCACAGCCGCAGATCCACGAGCAGTAACGTTTCCCGTGCCACAGAACCAGCAGCGGCACCAGCACGAAGCTCAACAGAACGCCCCAGACCACCCAGACCTGGTGCGGAGCGCCGAAGAAGGTGTAGAAGAACAGCGGCCAGGCGTACACCAGCCCGTAGGACCGCCAGGCATTCTGCGCGAACGACGGATCGCCCGCCAGCCGTTCGCCCACCCACTGGTACTTCACGGCCCACTGGAACAGGAACTCGGGGATGAGAAAGAAGAACACCCACTGGAACCCAAGCAGGCTGACGTATCGCCAGATCTGGAAGCGGTCCCTCCGGGCCAGGCCCCAGCGCTTCAGCGCCTGCAGGCCGAAGACAGTCATTACCGCCGTGTACAACACCGTGTACCAGAACGACCACGGCCGGTCGAAGAACGCAAACGCCTGAGCGCCCCAACCGCGGAACGGCCAAAACTCGTGTCCGGGCGCCTGCTTGACGCCGTAGATTGTATAGGCGATGACGAACATGGCGACGAGCAGCGCCAGACGCTTCACGTTCCATTCGTTCTCGAGCTTCAAGCCGGCGGCGCGCAAGAACTCGGCCGGCGGCTCCGCGCCGACGAGCACGAAAGCATGGTCGAACGCGACCCTCCGGCTCTGGCCGTTCTGTGCAACCTCGCAGCCATGGCCCCCGAAGCTTTGCACTTCAGCGCCCAGCATCAGACGCAAGGCCCCGCGCGCGACGGCTTCCTCGATGCGCCGGCGGTTCGTCCCGGTCAGCCGGAAAAGCTCCCTGCCGCGGTAGATCAGCGTGACCGCGTTCTGCTCGGCGAGCGCCAGGGCCGCTTCGGCGGCGCTGTTTCCGCCGCCCACCACGACGATCTGCTCGCCGCTGTATCCACGCGGGCTGTACAGCCGGTGCTCGACCTTCGGCCCGTCCTCGCCCGTGACGCCCAGCCGCCGCACGGTTCCGGCTTTGCCGCTCGCCAGCAGCACCCGCCGGGCCGAGTAGGTTCCGAGGCTCGTGGAAACCGAAAACGAGCCGTTCCGGCGCGCAATGCCGCGCACCTCTTCGTCCTCCCGGACATCGATGCCAGCGGCGCGCACCTGCTCGCGCCATCGCCGCGCCAGCTCGTCCTTGTCACACTCCTCGAACCAGAGCCTACCGGGCGCCGGATGACCCGCCGGCTCGCCGTAGATCCACTTGCCCTCGGGCAGTTCCTCGATGCCCGCGCCCACGCGGCCCTTCTCCACGATGAGCACGCGCTTGCCCGCGGCGTGCAGCTCGAGCGCCGCGTTCAACCCCGCCGCGCCCGCCCCGATCACCACCACGTCGTAGCCGGTTTCGCCAGAGCCGCCGTCCGGCCGCGACAGCACGTGGCGCGCCGCCCGGTAGCCCTGCTCCATCGCCAGCTTCACCACCGGCGCGCCGGCCAGGTCGCCGGCCACGTACAAGCCCGGAACGTTGCTCTCGAGGTTGTCATTGAGCACCGGCCGCCGCGCCGGCATGTTCGGGCTCTCAAAGATGGCCTTCACGACTTTCATTTCGCTGTGTCCATGCGGAATGTTACGAGCGGCGGAGGAGTACCGTACTGGCAAATCGGATCTATAACTTGATTCTACCGGTCTCGGGGCGTCCGCCCCGAAAATTCATGAGAGGAACTTGCCCGCGTGCGAACTATCTAGATGAGCGTCCTCGGCGCGCCATACCAATGTCACACTCCGTCCCCGGCCGGGTGCCCCTGCTGGCCAACCAGTGGTTGGCTGGCGCGTGCCTGCTCATGTATGCATTGACCAGTGGCAGCGGGGCGGAACCCTCCGCAAAAGCCGAATACGCCGGCGGCACGATCGGCTCGGTGCCCGCGAACCGCTCCGGAAGCATCCGCGTGACGCGCCCGGACGTGTTCGAATTCACGGCCGGCAAAGCGCGCCTGGAAGTCCCGTACGAGCGCATCCACATGCTCGAATACGGGCAGAAGGTCAGCCGACGCTACGCCATCGCGGTGCTGATCTCGCCCATGTTCCTGTTGAGCAAGTCGCGCCGGCACTATCTCACGATCGGCTATACGGATGCGGAGGGACACCGCCAGGCGATGGTCTTCCGGGTGGACAAGAAGCACATCCGGCCCGTGCTGGTCGGGCTCGAGGCCCGCACCGGCCTCAAGGTCCAGTATCAGGACGGGGAAGCACGAAAGGCGGGAAAGGGATGAAGTCCCTCGCTTGCTCGTTTGCGGTCCTGGCGTTCGCGGGCGCGGCCGAGACTCCGCCGGCGCGCGAGCCCTCCGGGGATGAAGCTCTGCCGGCGGTCCGCCGGATCTATGTAGACCGGCTGAACGGCGGCGAGACCGCCGCACAGATCCGGGACATGATCATGAGCGCGCTGCAGGCGACCAGGGTATTCATCATCACCGAGAATCTAGAGCGCGCCGATGCCGTGCTCCGCGGATCGGGCGAGGACCTCATTTTCACCGACACCTACTCGTCGGGCGAGAGCGTCAGCGCGCGCGCTTCCGTCGGCAGCTCGTCGCGCAGCAGCCGCGGGATAAGCGCCGGGATCGGAGAATCGGAAAGCAGCCGCGTCGCCGAGCGCAAGCACGAGGCCATCGCTTCGGTCCGGCTGGTCGCGAAGAACGGCGACGTGATCTGGTCCACCACGCAGGAGAGCACGGGCGGCAAGTTTCGCGGGGCCGCCGCCGATGTGGCTGAAAAGGTGGCGAAGCAGCTCGCGCAGGACTACAACACGGCGGTCAAATCGAGATCAGCACCTGCTTCAACGGCGATGCATGCCCCCGGGTGATCTCGACTTTCGACTTCGGCACACCGAACTGCCGGCCCAGGAACTCACAGATGGCCGCGTTCGCTTTGCCCTTCTCCGGGACGGCGGCGACCTTGAGCTTCACGGCGCCGCCGGGCAGCACGCCCGCGACCTCGTTCTTCGCTGCCTTGGGGGTCACCTTGACGGCGAAGGCGACCCGGCCGTCCCGGCGCAAGGCTTCCGCAAAGGCCGCCAGGTGCGGGCTCACCATGACGGGAACACCGCGGTCTCGCCGCTGCGCACCTCGATCTTGACGGGCGCGCTCCACAGGTTCGGTCCTGGCCGATAGTCCTTCCCGAGGAAGAACATCCTGCGCACGCCGTTCAGGCCGCATCTCCCCGAGTGCGCCGGCGGTTCGTCCCGGCCGGGAGGCGCCACCAGGCACTGAAATCCGATCTCGGCAAGCTGGCCGGCCGACGTACCGGGCGGCAGTTCGACGGCGGTTCGCACCCAGCCGTCGCGCGAGATCGCGTAATCGAGGCGGCCCAGCGTCGAGCTGTACGCCTTATGGCCGCCCTTCAGCCGCACCTCGACCGCCGCGGCCGCGTTGACGTTGCGCAGGTTGTACTCAAGGTACAGGTAGTTGCGCGGGTCCGAGATACTCTCCCCTGCCGCGATGTCCCAGGCCCGGATTTTGCCTTCCCGCGCCAGCTCCTTGGCCATTACCTCGTAGAGCACCGGCGCCTCGTCCATGACCTTCTCGCGCGCGGCGTCCGCGAGATCGATCTCGAGCGGCGCGGGCTGATAACGCATCGATGAACGGCCATTGCCCTCCACCATGTTGTTGTCGGTCACCGGCATCAGCACCGGATGCGCGCCCAGGTATTCGCCCTCAAACGGCAGTTCCTTGTGGCCGCGGCCCTGTACCGTCGCCTTTTCCACCTTGCCCGAGCTGTCAAGGTAGGAGCGGTAGACGTATTCGATGTCGGTCGTGCGCCCCCAGCGGGCCATCAGCGCCCGCGTCGAAGTGCCACCATCCTCGTTCGAGAAGATGACGGTGTACTGCAGCACGTGGCGTCCTTCGTCGTTCAGCCGCTCGCAGTAGACGAGCAGCGGCACGTCGGAAAACCTGCCGATGGTATTGGCGCGCGCGAGCAGCACCGGCGAGTGAGCCAGCGCGGCTTGATGCGGGGCGCCCGCCGCGAACTCGAGGAACTTCACGCCGTGCACCACGAGCCCGGTATCGCGGGCCGATTGCCCGTCGTCGCGCTCGACCGTCAGCTCATGCTCGCCAGGGCTGACCGGGCCGAGGAACACGCGATAGGTGTACTGCGCCGGGCCGGCGAAGAGCACCACGTGCTGCTCCGCCCTGCCGTCGACCTGCACCCGCGCGACCGCGGCTTCGCGCCCGCGCACCGCCCAATCGGCGCCGGGCGACCTCATCCGCAGCTCGGCAACCACTTCGGCAGGCTGCGAGGTGGAGAAGTGCAGCGTCTCGGCCGCAACGCTCGCGGGCAGCAGAACAGCGAGCCGCATCAGGTCGCGTGTCATGCGGCTGCAGGGGCGGACTCCCTTTTGACGAAAGCTCGTCCTCGCCGCCACGGGACCGTGCTGGACATTGCGGGCCGGCCCGCGTTTCTCACCATTGATGTGACGCGGCTCGCCGAAGGTCCGCGCCGGCTGCCTCGCGTCTGACTGCCGCCGGCGAACTTGATATGCGCGATCACCAGTTGCGGCATGGCCTGGTTCCAGCTCTGCGGGATGCCCTCGAAGGGCAGCCGGAAATCGCGCGTGTCGCCAGGCTTGAGCAGCGTGCGTACGATCGGCACCCGCTCGCGCAGAACGACCATACCAGCAGTATCGTAGAAGACGCAGTTGAGCTCGACGCGCTCGAGCGGGCGCCCGCCCCCATTGCTGATCTTGCCGGTAATCTCGACCAGCGCGGCGCCGGCGAAGTTCAGCTTCGCCTTCATGTCGACGCCGCTGAGCTTCAGGTTGCGGACGTACGTCCTAGCTTCCGGCGTCAGGGGCGGCGGCGCGGGCTGCGTCTGGTTGCGCCCGAAGAACCACCACGCGCCCGCGGCCAAGCCGAGCAGCGCGGCAATGACCGCGATCGGAATAACCAGGTTGGACCGGTCCTGATCCGGCTCATTGGCCACTGACAGTCATCTCCGCAATCAATATGGTCGGGGCTGCCACCGACCCGCGGAACTCCAGATCCGAACCGACCTTCTCCAGGCCCGCGAGCATCGCCGGCAGCGTGCTCGCGATCGTCACTTCGGATACGGGATAGGCCAGCTCTCCGTTCTCGATCCACAATCCGACCGCCCCGCGGGAGTAGTCACCCGTGACGATATTAACACCGAATCCCATCAGCTCGGTCACGTAAAAGCCGCTCTTGACCGAGGCGATGATCTGCTCCGGGGCTCCCCGGCCCGGCTCGAGGAACAGGTTATTGTGGCCGATGCCGGCATTGCCGGTAAGTCCGCGGGAGGCGTTGCCGGTGGTGTTCATGCCGAGCTTGCGGGCCGTGTAGGTGTTCAGCAGATAGCTCTTGAGCACGCCCCGCTCGATCACGACCGTGCGGCGCACGGGCACGCCCTCGTCGTCGAACGGGGACGAGCCGAAGAGGCCGGGAATGGTGCCGTCATCGACAACCGTGAGCGCTTCAGATGCGATCTTCTCGCCAAGCTTGCCGGCCAGGAACGACTCGTGGCGGTAGATCGAGTCCCCGCTGACGGCCTCGAAGATGTTGGCGAGAAGGCTCTGCGCGATGCGGGGCTCGAAGACGACGGGCACGCGCTGGGTGGCGATCTTGCGCGGGCCGAGGCGGCGCAGAGCGCGCTCGGCGGCGCGGCGGCCCACAGCCTCGGGCGATTCCAGCCGGTCGGCGCGGCGCGCCAGCGTGAACCAGAAGTCGCGCTCCATCGCACCGCCGTTTTTCGCGACCGGAACGGCGGCCATCGAGCAACTGCTGGTGCGGTAAGAGCCCACGAAGCCGCGCGAGTTGGCGAAGGCGTGCTGGCCGATGTCGGTGTTGAAGGAAGCGCCCTCGGAGTTGGCGATGCGGGGGTCGAAGTCGAGCGCGGCCTTCTCGGCCCGGCGCGCCTGCTCGATCTTGAACTCCGGCTCGAGTTGGGCGACCGAGTCCGAGTAGAGTTGGAGGTCGAGATCGAGTTTGCCCAGTTCGTCGGGATCGGGCAGTCCGGCGTGGGGATCCTCGGTTGTAATCCTGGCCAGGTCCAAGGCGGAGCGAACCATGGTGCGTAGGCCGTCGCCGGTCAGATCGGAAGTATAGGAAGAGCCGGTGTGGCGGCCGACGAGCACGCGCACCCCCGCGCCGCGCGCTCCCGCCTCGGTGAGAGTTTCCACTTCCCCCATGCGTACGTTGACCGAGAACTCGTCGCCCTCGGAGACGGTGCACTCGGCATCATTCGCGCCCGCCGCGAGCGCGAGCTCGACGACCTGCGCGGCGAGGTCCTGGAGGCCGCGGGCGCTCATGCCGTGCCTCCCACGGTCATGCGGTCGATTTTGATGGTGGGGATGCCGACTCCGACGGGGACGCTCTGCCCTTCCTTGCCGCAGATGCCGATGCCTTCGTCGAGCTTCAGATCGTTGCCCACCATGCTGACGTATTTCAGCGCTTCGGGGCCGTTGCCGATGAGGGTCGCGCCGCGCACGGGGCGGGTGATCCGGCCGTCCTCGATGAGGTAGCTCTCGGAAGCGGAGAAGACGAAATTGCCGCTGGTGATGTCCACCTGTCCGCCCCCGAAGTTGGCGCAATAGAGTCCCTTTTTCACGGAACGGATGATCTCCCCCGGCTCGCTCTCGCCGGCCAGCATGAAGGTGTTGGTCATGCGCGGCATGGGGATATGCTGATAGCTCTCGCGCCGGCCGCTGCCGGTGGACTGCGATCTCAGGATGCGGCTCGACAGCTTGTCCTGCAGGTAGCCGCGCAGCACGCCATTTTCGATGAGCACATTCTGCCGGGTAGGCACGCCCTCGTCATCGACGTTGAGCGAGCCGCGGCGGCTGGCGAGGGTGCCATCGTCGACGACCGTACACAGAGGGCTTGCGACCTGCTGGCCGATGCGGTCGCTGAAGGCGGAGACCTTCTTGCGGTTGAAGTCGGCCTCGAGGCCGTGGCCGACCGCCTCGTGCAGGAGGATGCCCGGCCAGCCGGGTCCGAGCACGACGGTGGTCTCGCCGGCGGGAGCAGCGACCGCGTCGAGCTGAACGATGGCCTGGCGGACAGCCTCGCGCGCGAAGTGCTCGGGGGTCTTTTCGTGGAGGAAGACCTCGAGCGGGACGCGCCCGCCCCCGCCCGCGAAGCCACGTTGGGGCGCGCCCCCGTCCTGGCGTGCAAGCGCCACCACGGCGAGGCGCGCCAGGGGCTGCCGGTCGTAGCTGAGCGTGCCCTCGCTGGTGGCCACGAGCACGTGGCGCAGGTTGTCGGCGTAGCTGGCGATGACCTGAAACACGCGCGGATCGGCGGCGCGGGCGGCGGCATCGGCGCGCTTGACGAGCAGGACGCGCTCCTCGAGCGCGGTCTCGGTGGGGGCCAGCAGGACCGGGTACAGCTCGGGTTTCTGGACTTCCTCGAATCCGGTCTTCTCAATCTTCGACGGCCCGCGGGCGATGGCGGCGGCCGTGCGCGCGGCCTTGCGAACGCGCTCGGGCGCCAGGTCGCCGCTATAGGCGTAGCCGGTGCGCTCGCCCGCGATCACGCGGATGCCCACACCGACCGATACCCCCTGCGTCGCGCTCTTGACGATGGATTCGTCGATGCTGATCGAGGTCGTGTAGAGGTATTCGAAGTACAGATCCGCGTAGTCGCCGCCGAGCGACAGGGCCTCGGAAAGATAGTTCTGCAAGTCCTGCCCGGCGAGGCCGAACCTGGCGGCGAACAGCGAGTCGCGGAAGGCGGTCATACTTCGAGCGTAACAAGCGGGGGTTCGGGCGGCTGGGTTTGCGCGGCAAAGTGCGCGCGGAGCTTGCGGACGGCAGCCGGGCCGACCACCGCCGCCAGCTCCTGGTCCGAGGCGGCGCGGACGCGTTCCAGGCTGCCGAAGCTGCGGAGGAGCTTGGCGGTGGTCTTCTCGCCGACCCCGGGGATCCGGTGCAGCTCGGAGGTGAGGCGGACAGTGGCGCGGCGGCTGCGGTGGAACGTCACCGCGAAACGGTGCGCCTCGTCGCGCACCGACTGGACCAGGTGCAGCACCGGTGAGAAGCGGTCGAGCACGACCGGTTCATCCTCCTGCCCGAGCACGTAGATGATCTCCTCGCGCTTGGCAATGGAAGCGAGCGGCTGGTTGATGACGCCGATTTCCTCGAGCGCCGCCGCGGCCGCGTGCAACTGTCCGAGGCCGCCATCGACCAGGACCAGGCTGGGAAGCGGTTTCGACTCGGCCTGCAGGCGCGAGTAGCGGCGCGTGATCACCTCGCGCATGGAGGCGAAGTCGTCATTGCCGGCGACGCCGCGGATGATGAACTTGCGGTAGTCCGACTTCTTCATGCGGCCGTCTTCCCAGACGACCATGCTCGCGACCTTGTCGGTTCCCTGGATATGCGAGACGTCGAAGCACTCGATACGGCGGGGCGGATCGGACAGGTTGAGCGCATCCTGCATGGCCTCCTGGATGGCCGTCGAGGACGGTTTCAGCACGCGGAAGCGGGAGTCGAAACTGTGTTTGGCGTTGGTCTCCACCAGCGCCAGCATCGCCTTCTTCTGGCCGCGCTGGGGCGTATGGATCTCGACTTTGCGGCCGCGCTTATCGGAAAGCAGCTCTTCCAGGTCGTCCAGGTCTTCGAAGCCGGTGGGTACGTGGATGCAGTGCGGAATGTAATCCTGGTTCAGATAAACCTGCTTGAGCAGGGCGGAGAAGAACTCAGGCGGGTCGAAGTCGACCTGGTCCTCCCAGAAGAACTCGCGCCGGTCGACAATATGGCCGCGGCGCAGATGGAAGAGGTTGACGGCGACCAGGGGCGGCTCGGCGTAATAGGCAAAGATGTCGACGTCGTCGGATTCGGCGGCGGCCATCTTCTGCTTCTCTTCCATCTCCGCGACCGTGGCGAGCAGATTACGGAGGGCGGCGGCCTCTTCGAAGCGCGTGTCCTCGGCGGCCTGCTGCATGCGCGCGCGGAGCTGGCCGGCGAGGTCGCGGTGGCGGCCTTCGAGGAAGAGCCGGACGTTGCGCACGGCGGAGGCGTATGCGTCATCGGTGGTCAGCCCTTCGACGCACGGCCCGAGGCAGCGGTGGATGTGGTACTGCAGGCAAGGATGCGAGTGGTAGCGGGTGAGATCGCACTTGCATGAAGGGATCAGGAAGCGCCGGTTGATGAAGTGCACCAGGCGGTGCGCGAGGTTGGCCGGAAAATAGGGGCCGTAGTAGGTGGAGCCGTCTTTCCTGAGACGGCGGGTGACGTACACGCGCGGGTACTTCTCGGCCGTGAGCTTGAGGTAGGGGTACGTCTTGTCATCGCGCAGCAGGACGTTGAAGCGCGGCTTCCACTGCTTGATGAGGTTGTTCTCCAGGGCAAGGGCTTCCTTGTTGTTGTCCACCTGGATGAAGTCGATGTCGCGGGCCTCGGCGATGAGGGTGCCGGTCTTGACGTCGGCGAGGCGGTCGTCGTTGAAGTAGCTGCGGACGCGCGCGCGCAGGTCCCTGGCCTTGCCGACGTAGATCACTTTGCCGGCAGCGTCCTTGTACAGGTACACGCCGGGCAGGTGCGGCAGGCGTGAGAGCTTTTGGCGAAGATCCATGAGATATGAAGTCTACAGCCTGGCGGATTTCAGCCGCCAGCGGAGGTCCAGCGATCCACAAACTTGGACGTTTCCGAGCCGCGCATTGAGCAGACGGCCAGTTTCTGAAGGGCGTATAATCCTAGTGTGGCACGGGTCGCGCTCATCGCGCTAAGTGTCCTGTTTTCAACGGCTCTATTTGCTGGCGAGAAGCCGCGGGAGGAGCGTGCGGAGCCCCGCGAGGGGCCCGCCGTCCAGGAGCCGCCAGAAGAGGACGAATCGCTCAAACCCCAGGAGTACGCCTTTAACCCGCTGCAAGCCGAGAAAGAACTGAAGATCGGCAAATTCTACTACAAGAAGACCAGCTACAAGGCCGCGCTGCGCCGCTTTGAAGAGGCGACGAAGTGGAACCCGAGCCTGGCGGAGGCCTGGCTGCGGATCGCCGAAACGCGTGTCAAGCTCCACGACGACAAGGGTGCGCGTGACGCATACAGGAAATTCCTCGAACTGGAGCCGCAGGGTAAGCAGGCGGCCGAAGTAAGGAAGAAACTCGAGAATCCCGGCAAGGGCTGAGGCGCGCAGCCGACAGGACTGCGTCACCGGCGCCGCAGGAACGGGTCAATAGAGACCATGAGCCCGGGCGTTCTACGACGTCGCTCCTGGTGCGGAGGCCCGGACGCCGGCGACGCCGGTGAAGACGCGCCGCATGGGGTCATGATTCCCAGCGATCCGCCTTACGGTAGGCCTCGAAGCACTTGCGCAGGCCGGCTTCGCCCGAAATCGAGAGGCCGTGCTCCATGCCGAGGATGCCTTTGTAGCCCTTGGCGTGAATCGACTTGAAGATGTTCTGGTAATTCATCTCACCGGTGTAAGGCTCGCGGCGCCCGGGCACATCGCCGACCTGGAAGTAGCCGATCAGGTCCCAGTAGTGAGCGATGTTGTTGATGATGTTCCCTTCCGAGATCTGCTGGTGGTACATGTCGAAGAGAATTTTCACCTGCGGGTGATTGACGGCGCCGATGATTTCGGCCGCATGCTCGGAATACACCACGAAGTAGCCGGCGTGGTCGACCTTTTCGTTGAGCGGCTCGAGAACGAGCATGAGCCTGGTCTTCTCCACGATGTCCGAGGCGCGCTTGAGCACATCGATGGCGCTCTGGGTCTGCTGGGCGAAGGTGAGGTGCTCGACGCGCAGGCCCGACGTGACGGTCGCGCATTCATTGCCGATGATCTTGTGGATCTCGACGGCCTTGCGCACGTCTTCGAGGAACCGGCCGTGCCCTCCCTTGTCGGCCATCGCCACCGGGCGCCAGCCGCCGCGGTTGACGACGAACACGCCCATGGCCATCTTGAGCTCGTCCATCTTTTTGCGGAAGGACGCGATCTCCTCGAATGAGTGCCGCGGGAGCCCGTTGTACTCGAAGGCGCGGAAGCCCCATTCAGCGTAAATCTCGAGTTGGCGAGGGATGGGACCTTGGGCGAGGCCGACGCGGGGAGCATAGCGGAGATGGTAATCGTGCGGCGGAGGAGGCGCAGCCCCAGCCATCGCAGGCGCGGCCAAGGCGGAGGACAGAAACGTGCGGCGGTGCATGAGAACAGGATACTGGACAAAAAAGCCGCCGGCCGCCGCCAGCGAGGCTTACGTACTAAGGGGCCGCGAAAGGATAAGCTGTTCCTTGAGATCCATCCGCTCCCTCAGAAGGTGTGAAAAATTGAGCGGCAACCGGCAATAAGCGCTCCATCCGGCGTCCAGCCACGGTTTTGCTGATGCGCCCCCCTCCCCCGAGTGGGTGGGCCTCCGCATCGCTTTATAATGCAAAGTTCTGTTCTTTGGAT
>JACOTZ010000463.1 GCA_016178155.1 Acidobacteriota bacterium | reverse complement strand
CCGCGACGGTCGAGTCTATCCAGGAAAAGCTCACCCGCTGCCGCCGGACCCTGGAGCAGATCAAACCCGGCTGCACCAGCCCCAAGTCCAGAAAGCGGAAACGATGAATTGTCTAGTTATTTCGCAGACACTACACTAGAGGATGTGCGGCAGCGGGGGTGTAAAGTTTCGGATGGCAGTACGTCCGGTACCGGACATGCTGTACGCCGCATCCGGCAATTACTGCATTGCCGTGGCCGCTCGTTAGCGCTAGAGTACAGCGAAGGCGGCGCGTGGGAACTCCAGGTTCTCGGACGGCGCTGCCGTGTCGACGGGGTTTGGTTGGGTTTCCAAAGGGGTGAGACGAATGCGAAAACTGTATATTGCGGGCTTGCTGCTTGTGCTGATGGCCGCCGTCGCGTCGGCGCAGGAGTTCCGGGCCACGATCTCCGGACACGTCCTCGACGCCTCGGGCGCGGGCGTCCCGAACGCGAAAATTGAGGCGGTCCACGTTGCCACAAACGAGACTGCCAGCGCCACCAGCGACGCTGCCGGCGCTTACTCGATTCCGTTCCTTCGTCCGGGCGTGTACAAACTCACGGCCACGGCGCAGGGTTTCAAACAATACGTCCGTGAGAACCTCACGATTGAGGTCGGCAGGCTGGTGGGCGTCAATATTCCGCTCGAGCTCGGGCAGGTGACCGAGTCCATCAACGTCACTGCCGAAGCCGCGATTCTCGAAACGCAGACGGCCAGCCGTGTCGGCGTGGTCACGACAAAGCAGGTCAGCGAATTGCCGCTGAACACGCGCAACCCGTTCATGCTCGGCGCCATGATGTCGGGCGTGACCTTCCGCGGCGCCGCCATCTGGCAGCGCCCTTTCGACAACGGCGCCATCGCCCAGTGGTCGGTGAACGGCGGGCGGGAGTCCAATAACGAATTCCTCATGGACGGCGCGCCCAACAACGGCCAGGCCGGCACCAACAATATTGCCTACGTGCCCATCGTGGACGCGGTCCAGGAATTCAGCGTGCAGCAGAACTCCTACGACGCCCAATACGGCAAGACCGGCGGCGGCGTGTTCAACGTTGTGTTGAAGAGTGGCACCAACGATTTCCACGCGACGGGGTGGGAGTTCATGCGCCGCAAACCGCTCGACGCGAACACGTTCCAGAACAACTCGATCGGGGCCGAGCGCCCCGCGCACTCCCTCGACCAGTGGGGCTTCCAGTTCGAAGGGCCGCTGGTGATTCCCAAGCTCGTCAGAAAGGACGGACCGATCAAGGGGTTCTTCCTCGGCAGCTTTGAGGGCTATCACGAGCTGTGGCCGCAATTCCTCCGCAATTCCTTCCCGGAGCCGGAGATGCGCGAGGGTGATTTCAGCAAGCTGACCGCGGCGAACGGCCAGCCCGTCACCATCTACAACCCCTTCACGACGCGCTTTGCGGCCAATGGCGACCCGATCCGCGAGCCCTTCCCCGGCAACCGGATTCCCGCCAGCATGATCAGCCCGGTGGCGCGCGCGGTCACCAAATACATGCCGGTGCCTAACGCCAAGACCTCCGGTGTCCGCTACGCCACGCAGAACCTTTTGAATCCAGAGTATCCGGCGGTCGATAACTTTTACAACCTGATCCTGAAGTTCGATTTCAACATCGGTGACAAGCACCGCGCCTTTTTCCGGCACGCCTCGAACGACCGCACGGAAAATCGCTGCACGAACGGGATCTGCTCGGGGCCGGGCATGGCCGGCCAGCAGCCTTTTCAGCGGATCAACGATGCCTATGTTCTGGACTGGATTGATACGCTTTCGCCGTCCCTGGTCCTCAACGTGCGCGCTTCACACAATCGTTTTATCGAAAAAGGGTTCGGACGGGACAATGCGGGCTTTGACCTGACCTCACTTGGGCTGCCTGCATCCCTCATCAACCAGCTTCCCGGACCGACCTATTTCGGCCGCTGGGACCTCAATGGCTACGCCAGCCTGGGGCGCTATCAGTCGATCAACATCACCAACAATTACGGCCTCATGGGCAACGTGACCAAGATCTCCGGTCCGCACACGTTGAAGTTCGGCGTCGACCTCCGCCGGATTCATTACATCCAGCAAAACAGCGGGAACATTCTGCGGTTCCTGGGCGAGACGCGCTGGACGCAGCGGCTCTACAACCAGAGCGAGCCCACCGCGGGCGACGGTTACGCCTCGTTCCTCATCGGCGGCGTCACGGGGTCTTCCAACTACCCGCTGTATCCGTTCAACCGCTGGTGGTACTTCGCGCCCTATTTCCAGGACGACTGGAAAGTCAGCCGAAACCTGACGCTGAACCTGGGGCTCCGCTGGGACTATAACGGACCGCCGGACGAGAAGTACGACCGTACGGACCGCGGCTTCAACGCCGCCCTGGCCAGTCCGCTCGCGCGCCAGATCCCGGCCGACATGCTGGCGGCGTACCCGCAGTTGCGCGACCTGAAGGGCGGACTCCAATTCGCCGGCGTGGACGGGAATCCCAGCATCATCTCGAAACGAGACCTCAACAACTGGCAGCCACGCATCGGCGCTGCGTATCAGATCAGTTCCAGGCTGGTGATGCGGGGAGGATACGGTCTGTATTACATGAACCCGAATAACAACTACCTCCAGTTCGCCGGGTTCTCGAACAGCACCCCGCTGATTGCCAGCCTGGATGGCGCGCGTACGCTCGTGTCCGGCGGCCTGCTCAGCAATCCGTTCCCCAACGGCATCAATTTGCCCATCGGCTCTTCCCAGGGGCCGCTGACTTTCGTCGGCCGCAACTTCACTTGGTTCAACGAGAACTTCCACACACCCTACGTCCACCAGTTCTCGTACGGGTTCCAATTCCAGCTCTCGACAAACGGCACGATTGACTTCTCCTATGTTGGCAGCCGCACGGCCGGCGCCAACAGCCAGCGGGATTTCAACATCCCGAACCTCGATTTCCGAAAGCAGTGCAATTTGCAGGAAGGCGGCAGCCCGATTTTTTGCAACCAGCAGATCACCAATCCCTTCCGTGGCATCGAGGCCTTTCAAGGGACGAGCATGTACACGGCGGCCAGGATCTCCCGATATCAGTTGGCCCGGCCGTTCCCGCAGTTCAGCGGCAACCTGCTCGAGCAAGGACGGAACGATTCGAATATCTGGTACAACTCGCTCCAGATCAATTACAATCACCGCATGGGCCGCGACCTGACGCTGCTTGCCAATTACACGCTGAGCAAGATGGTGGAGCGTTGGGGCTTCAACGACCCGCACGCAGACGTCCAGCAGCAGGGTCTCTATTACAACGACCGGCCCCACTTCTTCAAGTTTTCGGCGGTGTGGGACCTGCCGTTCGGCCGCGGCAAGCGCATCGGCGGCGATGCGGCCGGATTGGTGAACAAACTCATCAGCGGCTGGACCTTCAGCACGTATACTCAGATCTCCGCCGGCGAGCCGAACAACCTTCCGGGCAACGTGATCATGCTGAAGGATCCGCGTACGGTGGGCGGCGACTGGGACGGTACGGTCGATTGGAAGGCCCACCAGGTTCGCGGCTGGAATCCCTGCGTGCTCCGGCAGTTTGACGACGGCTCGATCCGGCCGCAGCAGTTCAGCATCAACCGCGGCTGCGGCACCGATCCGGCCAACTACGCCTGGCTGATGACTGCGGGCTACGCTCCACGCTATACGCCGTACCGGAGCGGCCAGATCCGCAAGCAGTCGCTGTTCAACACCGACATGGCGTTGGCCAAGATGACGCAGATCACCGAGCGGCTGCGCTTCCAGTTCCGCGCCGAGGCGTTCAACGCGACCAACTACTATTTCTTCGGACGCGATTCGAACTTCAATACGAATCCCAACGATCCGAATTTCGGCACACTGTTCCCCAGCCAGGCCTGGATCGGCAACGGCTACCCGCGCCAGATCCAGCTTGGGTTCAAAGTGTTCTGGTAAGACGCCGGTTGTAGGGGCAGTGCTCTTGAGCGCCTGCCCCTGCCGGTCACCAGTTGGGTTCCCGCTGTGCTGAACTGGCTCTCAACTTGAACCGGACGCACATTGTCTTCTCCTATGCCGGCGGCCTCTGGAGCGTGCCGCGCGCGGGAGGCGCCGCTACGCGGCTCACCGTCGGGCGGGGCGTGGAAAGCGACCGCTACTTCCCCCCCCGAAGGCACGCAGGTGGCCTCCGGCCGCCGGCGGCGTGCCGCGCCGTCTGACCTGGCATCCCAGTGAGGACGACGTCTGCGGCTGGGACCCCGGAGGGCAAGCACATCCTGTTCCGCTCCGGCCGCGCCAGCTATTCCCGTTACAAGAAGCTCTTCACCATCGCGGCCGATGGCGGCCCACGGCTCGTTCAGCCCGGACGGCTCGCAGATTGCCTATATGCCCATCGGATTCGGGCGCCCCGCGAACTTCTACGACTCCCGGCGCCGATACCGCGGCGGCCGCGCGACTTCCATCTGGCTCGCACGTCTCTCGGACCCCGCCGTTGTCAAACTACCGAAAGACGATTCCACCACCGCCCAATCGTCCGCATGGTAGCCGCATCTCGCGCCTTGATCGCCGCGAGCCGTACTCGGATACAAAACACGCGACGGTCCGCCGCCCGGCGTCTGTTCGCGAACAGCATGTCAGGGACGGCGTCCGGGCGCGACGCCGTCAATGCGGTGCAAAAGTGCTCGGCACGTTTTTGTGCCTTCGCGCCTCGGCCGTGATTCTTCTCCCGGGAGAAGCGCCGCGCGGGCTTGCGGAGCCCATGCTGCCCGGAAGGTCAGAAATCCAGTTTCAGCGCGAATTGCCAGGAGCGCGTCTGGTCCTGGCCGGTAATGCGCCCAAAGGCGCTGTTGGTCGGGCTCATTTGCGGCGCGTTGAGGTTCGGGTGGTTCCAGGCGTTGAAAGTCTCGGCACGGAACTGCATCCTCACCCCCTCCGTGATGTGGAAGTTCTTGATCGCCGAGAAGTCCCAGCGCGACTGACCGTCAGCGCGAATGCCCCCGAAGCGCAGCGGGAACGTGCGAATGTTGCTGGCAAGCTGCTGGGCCGAGTTCCGGTTGAACCCGGCGTCGATGTTGAACCAGCGGTCCACGCTACGCTCGTTTTTCGGCAGCGCGATGTCCTGGATGTTGCCGTTGAAGATGATGTTGCCGAATTCGAGCGCCGGGCCGCTCTGGCGCTGCATCACGCCGTTCAACTGCCATCCGCCGGCGATGAAATTGAGCGCGGGGTGCCAGCTCGAGCCGAAGCGGCGGCCGCGGCCGAAGGGGAGCTCGTAAATGCCGCTCATCACCAGCCGGTGCGGCCGGTCGAGAGCCGCCAGAGACCGGTAGGGCGCCGGGTCCGATGCGTTGAGGAACTCGACGGCCTCCATCGTCTTCGACCATGTATAAGAGAGCTGGAACGTGTAGCCCTGCGCGAAACGCCGCTCTAGCCGCGTCTGCAACGCGTGGTACCAGGAGTAGCCGATCGGGTCGCTGACTGCCGTCACCGCACCGAAGTGAGGGTAAGGCTCCAGCAGCGCCGCGCGACTGATGTTGGCCCCGTAAATCGGATTCGTTCCGCGGAACGGGTTCGGGAACGACCTGGTCAGGAAGTTGATCGTGTCCTGGTCGCGGTAGGGCAGCGTGCTGAGGTACTCCGCCGGCGTGAAATTCAGATTACGGTTCAGGTTTAGACGCGTCGTCCGGCTGCCCACGTAAGAGACATCCAGCAGCCACTGCTGCGGCAATTGGTGCTGCACACCGAAGGACCACTTCTGGTTGTACGGGTTCTTCCGCTCGCTGCGGAAGAAGGAGACGCTCTGTCCGAGATTCGTCTCGAGGCCGCCCGCCGCTCCCAGTGGCGGCAGCAAGCCGGACGGGAAGGGGTTTGCCGTGCTCGCGATGAAGCTCAGGCCGCTATCGAGCGAAGCCTGGATCGGCGTGGACTGGCTGAAGCCGGTGGGAATCGTATTCGTGTACAGGATCCCGATCGGCGAATAAAACATGCCGTAGCCGGCGCGCAAGACAGTCGTGTTGTGCAACTGATAGGCCAGGCCGATTCGCGGCATCAGGTTGTTTTTCTCACCCTTCCAAAGCGTGCGTGCGTTGCCCCCGGTATTCGCGAAGGTCAGGCCTCCGAGCACCCGGAACTGGTCCGGAGACAACTCGGGGATGGGGTTTGCCGCGTAGTTCGCGCGGGCCTGCGCTTCGATGGGGCTGGAGGTGTCGAAGGCGAAGCCGGCCACCGAGCGGTCAAAGCGCTCCGTGAGCGGGCCTTCGTATTCCCACCGCAGACCCAGGTTCAGCGTCAGCCGGCGCGACACCTTGAAATCGTCCTGCAGGTAGAGAGCGTTATGAAGGTTCTGCTCGGCCGCGCTGCCGCTACGGGTCATGCTGCCGCCGGGAATCCCGAGCAGAAGCGCCGCCAGCTCGGCTCCGACTGGAGGCGCGGGAGAGTTGTCCAGAGGGCCGCGCGCCCACGCGTTGCTGAAAACGAAGTAGGGAGAAACCTCGGTCGGGAAGCGGTTCTGGAACTCGCGGTAGGCGCGGAACTCGTTCCCGAAACGCAGGTTGTGATCGCCTTTCAGCTTGGTGAAGTTGGCCACCAACGAGTGGATCACCGATGACGTGACCCCGTCGCCCGGCCCCTCCCACGTGCTCAATTGCGTGAGCGAGCCCGCCTGCACCCTGGGCAACGTGGCACGCTCTGCCTGCACCAGCCTGACCAGGTTCGGCGAGAATCCAAGGGATGCCACGTCGAAACCCCGGCTCACGCGCTCCTGCGGGAAGTCCTGCTGGGTGATCCCGTAGCGGACGTTGAGAAGGAATGTCGGGTTGAACACGTACACGTCGTCCAGCGCGATGCCCCGATTGTTTCGGGTGAGGATGATTCCGTTCGTGTTGTCGGCGAAGGTCCGGTTTTTGTCTTCTTCCCAGAAGTCGCGATGGAAGCGTAGAAACAGGCGGTGGTTCTCGCTGAACGTGTGGTCCACCCGCCCCATGTGAACCCAATAGTCCTCCAATGCATTCCCGGTCCGGAAGTAGTTATTGCGTTGATCGCGCGTTCCAGGCTGGTTGGGAAGGGGATAAAGCGCAAGCAGCTTCTGCCCGACGGGATCGAGGCGGCTGGTCGGGATCACGTTTCCGGAGAACGGCTGGCGCGAGAAGCGGCCGCCCGGCGCGCGTGCGATGGTCGCCGGATCGTAGATCTGGTAGTTAGAGCCGATCGCCAGCAGGTCCGACAGGTCGCCCCGGCGCATGGCTGCGGTCGGCACTGTGGCGGTGAAGCTCTGCGGAACGCCCCACTGGTTCGCCTCCCAGGCATAGAACCAAAACGTCCTGTTCCTGCCGTCATAGAGCCGCGGCAGCACCACGGGACCGCCGGCGCTGGCGCCATAGCGATTGTCCCGATACACGGGAAGCGATTGCCCCGCGCGGTTCTGGAATATGTTGGGCGTGTCCAGGGCGGAGTGTCTTAACCACCAGTGCGCCTCGCCGTGCACGCGGTTCGTGCCGCTTTTCGTGCTCAGGTTGACGGTGCCGCCGCCCGTGTATCCCACCGCGGCGTCAAACGAAGAGGTCTGCACGCGGAACTCCTGCACCGCCGTCGCCGGCGGTGAAAACGCCACCCTCGGCGCCGTCCCGTCCGAGTACGTGTTCGACACCCCGTCGATCGTGAACTCGTTCCGGTTGGAGCCGGCGCCGTCGGTGGAGAACTGTGAAGGCGCCGCGTTCCATCCCGCCTTGCGCAGGCGGAGGTTTGTCGTATTCGTGATGCCCGGCGCCAGGTGCACCAGATCCATGGGATTGCCGGCAAACAGCGGCAGTTCCAGCACTCGCCGCTCGTCAATCACCTGGCCAAGCGAGGCTTCCGTGGTGCTCAGCAGCGGAGTCTCGGCGCGGACCTCAATGGACTCGGCAACATCGCCGACCTCCATGACGATGTTGACTTCCACGGAGTCGGCGATCCGCACCTGCACGCCCTCGCGCGTGAACCGTTTGAATCCCGCCAGTTCCGCGCTGAGCGTATATCTGCCCGGCAGGAGGTAGGGGAGAACGTAATTGCCCGCAGTGTTGGTCTTAGCGACGGCCGCTACCCCAGTCGCCACGTTCAAGGCCCGAACTTCGGCGCCCGGAACGACGGCGCCCGAGGAATCGGTCGCGCGGCCGAGCATCGTGCCCCGTGCATCCTGCGCCACAAGAGGCGCTGACACGATCACGCTGAGCGTGAGTATGAGTAAAGCTGCTCTGATCGACATTGGAACCTCAACAATGAACCCGTGACTACCCCTGACTTGCCACCATTCGCGCTGCGTTGCGGCAAGCATCGGGCCAAACCTGGGAGGCGAGACACGCGGCGTGAGACACACCCCATTCAGGCTTTCACATCCGAGACTTCCCAGTGTGTTTTATATGACTAAATCCGCTGCCGGCCGTCAATCCGGCGTCTGCCGTAGGCTGGTTTGGTCTCCGCGGCTGCCGCGGGACGGACTATTAACTTCCGCCCGCCGTCAATCCAGCACCTACTGCAGCTTCGCCGAATCGCGGAATCTCCGCCGCCTCGGGGGTGAAGCGGCCGAACTTGAAAGCGAGCGGCGCCGGCAAGCATTCCGGGTAGGCTCAAGTCGCCGACTGGCAGAGTATCTTGCGCAGGCGCAACCGCTTTCTCCAGCTCTCGGACCGCCGTCATAGGCCTTGGCTAAACCCATGGCAGCACGACCAGCACGACGATGCCCGTTGACCCCCGATCAAATTCCGCATACTATTCAATCAACAGGGCCAATGCGCCCTGGGGACAGGGGGTCTTTGCACGCGTGCAAAACTATCGGCTCGCGATGCTGCTGCTATTGAGCTGCCTGACGGCCCGAGCCCAAACGCCCACCGCGACCCTGACCGGCCGCGTCACGGACAGCTCCGGAGCGTCGCTTCCTGGCGCTGTCATTCAGGTCCGCAACCTCAACACCAACGAGGCCCGAATCGGCGAATCCAGCCTCGAGGGCGACTACACCTTCGCCGGCCTGATGCCCGGCACGTATGAAGTCACCTTCGAAAGCCGTGGCTTCAAGCGTGCCCGCGAGAGCGTGCTCGAGCTGCAGATCGACCAGGCCGCGCGCCTCGATATCGCCCTGCAGCCGGGCGATATCATCGAATCCGTCGAAGTCACTGCCGAGCTGCCCGTCCTCAATTCCGAGAACGCCGTCAAGGGCGACGTGATTACCAGCCAGGAAATCGTCGAGATGCCGCTCGACGGCCGCGACTTCGCCGATCTCGCCTTCCTGGTCCCCGGTGTCAGTCGGCGTGCCCAGGGCGGGTCCGGCTCTGCTTTTGCCATCAACGGCGCCCGCGGCGACAATACCAACTTCGTCATTGATGGCTTTAACGATCGCAACATCCGCGGCGCCGGCGTCCAGGTCCGCCCTCCCATCGACGCCATGCAGGAATTCAAGATGCAGGTGAGTAACTACCCCGCCGAGTATGGCCAGCTCGCCGGCGGCGTCATGAACATGGTCCTCAAGACCGGCGGGAATGCCTTTCACGGCGCCGTGTTCGAGTTCCTGCGCAACGACCGCTTGGATGCCCGCAAGTTCTTCGACGAAAGCAAATCCAAGCTCCGCCGCAACCAGTTCGGCGGCACGCTGTATGGTCCGCTCGTGATCCCGCGCCTGTACAACGGCCGCAACCGGACTTTCTTCCTGCTCGCCTGGGAAAGCTATCGCCAGGTTCTCGGCGCCACCCGGCTTGGCCGCGTGCCCACCGCGCTCGAGCGCGAAGGCGACTTCTCCCGTACCGTGGACGTGAGTGGCCAGGCCCTCTACCTGCGCGACCCGCTCACCCCCGGCGCCTGCACCGCCGAGGACCGCACCGCGTGCTTCCCCGAGAACCGCATCCCGGCCTCGCGCCTCCATCCCGTGGCGGCGAAACTCATCCCCTACTACCCGCTCGAGAACCGGCCCAGCGCGGTCAACAATTACCTGGTCAACGCCAACGACAGCGATCGCTGGGACAACTTCGCGGTCAAGCTCGACCAGCGCTTCGGCAACGACAACCTGTCATTCCGTTTCTTGCAGCGGCGCAACGATCTTTCGAATCCGTTCGAGGGGAGCGATCTCGGAACCTTCGGGATCTTGGTTTCCCAAGCCCAGACCCTGACCGGCTTT
>JACOTZ010000462.1 GCA_016178155.1 Acidobacteriota bacterium | reverse complement strand
GGTGAGACGTCGCTGGCGTTGCGGCGCGGCATCTGTACGTATGATAGCGGGCGCCAGTTGCATTCAGGCATGAGTTGGTTGCTCGTTTGGGACAAGGAAGAAGACAGAAGGAGGCACTTCGAGTTTGGGTTTGGGGTCGCATGGGTTACTTGATGGGGTCCTGGGCGTCATTGTCGGGTTCCCAAGCAGATGGCCGCTGTTAACCGTTCACGTGCGGCTCATTCCCGACGAATCATACTCAGACCGCCGTTCTCATTGGACGGGTTGGGAACTTGGGCCATGGAGGCGGTCGCCAAGGCCGAGGAAGAGCGCCAATCCCTCATCAATGGCAGCCATCTCACCCTGCGCAAGGTCACCGAAAAGGCGCCGGATCCGCCGCTTGTCGATCGATCGTAAGTGATCGATCAGCGCGACCGACTTCTTGGCGAGGCCACTGGCGCCCGGGCCGATCGCTGGATAAGATCAACGGGATGCTCGCCTGGTTCAGGATCTGACCGCGCGTCGCCTGCCGCGTCCCGTGCCGCTCGGCGACATGCGCCATCGCGTGTGCGAGCATACCCGCGAACTCGGCCTCATCCCGGGCGGCCAGGACGAGTGAAGCAGGCACGAAGATGTAGCCGCCCGGCAATGACAGCGGCTCGTGCGTGCTGTTGGCGTTGCCTTCAACGATCGCGAAGGTGCACGGGAACACGTCCGGCGGAAGCTGCGTCGCCAGCCCGCGCCCGATGTCCTCGATATAGGCTTGTACGACCGCGTTCCCGATCACCTTCGCGCGCTCGCGCGTCTCTCGCGCAAGCTGCGCTCCCAGCGCGGCTTCTTTCTCTCTGCTGTAGAAGTTGACGCCCTTCCCGATGGGCCGTTCCTGAGCGGCGGCCGCCCCGGCGGTGAGCAACACCACGAACTTCAGAAGCACGAGGACCTCCCTGCCGAATGAAGGCAACCCCTGCGCCTGCGTTGCAAGCGCCGGGGCTCCCACGAGGTACATGTCTCCCGGCCGTCAACCCTTTCGGTATGATTATGTATGCTGTCCCTTGGGAGGGTGACATGAACCGTCGCAACTTTATCCGTACCGGCGCCGCAGTGGCGGGATCCATCTCGCTGCACTCGTTTCCATACCACTTGTTTGCGGGAACCCGCAAGCAGGCAACCGACCGCATCCAGCTCGGACCCAGGAAGGTCGAGCTGAGCCGCCTCGCGATGGGCACCGGCACCAACGGCTCGGGCGGAAGCTCGAACCAGACCAAGAAGCTTGGCGTCAACGGCCTCGCCGACCTGTTCAAGGCCGCCTATGACCAGGGCGTCACGTTCTGGGATTCGGCCGATCAGTACGGCACGCATCCGCACCTGAAGGCCGCGCTCAAAAGTGTTCCGCGCGAGAAAGTCACGATTCTATCGAAGACCCACGCCAGCACGGTGAAGGAGATGCGCGCCGACCTCGACCGCTTCCGCCGCGAGCTGGGAACCGACTACATCGATATCCTGCTGCTTCATTGCATGCTCGACGGCCGCTGGCCGGAAAAGAAGCAGGGCGCGATGGAGGTGATTTCCGAGGCCCAGGAGAAGGGCATCATCCGGACCAAGGGGGTCTCCTGCCATACCCTCGACGCGCTCAAAACCGCGGCGCGCACGCCCTGGGTCGAGGTGGACCTGGCCCGCATCAATCCCGCCGGCGTCGCCATGGATGCCGACCCGCCGACGGTGCTGGGCGTCCTGCGTGAGATGAAGGCCGCGGGCAAGGGCGTCATCGGGATGAAGATCCTCGGCGCCGGCAAGTTGCGCAATCGCGCCGACGAGGCGCTGCAATTCGCGCTTGCCCAGGACTGTGTCGACTGCTTCACGATCGGCAGCGAGAGCCGCGCCGAAATGGAAGACTTGTTGAGAAAAATCCCTGCCGCGAGCGTGCGGGGCTGATGCGAGCCGCGCAGGCGGCTGATCCACACACAATCGAGACCTGAGGAGAACGAAATGAAACGTATTCTGATCTGCTCAATCACGGCGTTGGCGCTGGCCTTCGGGGCCGCCGCCCAAGGAAAGAAGGGCGGTTCGGCGAAAATGTCACGCGTGCTCCAGCCGCAAATGACCGTCGAGACCGGAAGCTGGGAAAAGCCTCACGGGAAGCTCGGCGAGAAACCTTCGCAGCCCTGGTCGCAGACCACTGTCGCGGCCGCTGTCGACGGCAAGCCGAATCCCGGTGCGAAAGTCAGCACTGTCGTCGGCGAGATCGTCGATTTTTCGTGCTACCTGCAGATTGGAAAGCACGGCGAAAAACACCGCTCCTGTGCGCAAAAGTGCTTTCAGGCCGGGCAGCCGATCGGCCTGCTTACGAAGGACGGAACGCTTTACATGCTCATGGAAGAGGAGCACGACCCGCGGCGCGACGCACAGACCGATTTCCGCAAGACGGCCACCGACCATGCCGGACACATCATGGAGGTCACGGGCACGGAGTGGTCGCTTGGCGGCTACAAGGCGCTGTACGTCCATGGATATTTGAAAAAGTAAGTTTCCCGTACGATGAATCTTCGCGATGCCTTCTCCGGGGTCCGCAACCGGCTTGTGCGGAGAACCCCAGCGGCGAGCCGCTCGACGCGCCGCCCGCGGATTGAGTTTCTCGCTCGCGCCACTGCGGCCTGCACGGCCGTGAGCCGCGGGCTGGCGATTCTGCCGGCTATTTTGTTCCTCAGCGTCACCGCCGCGCAAACCAAGAAAGACGCCCCGCCGGTGAAGCAGCCGGCCGGCGACATCCGCGTGCCGCTCGGGTTGTTGCCGATCCAATGGCCTGCGGACAACCCCTATTCACCCGAGAAGGTCGAGCTCGGCAAGCTGCTCTATTTTGACCGCCGTCTCTCGGCCGATGGGACGGTGTCCTGCGCGAGCTGTCACCACCCCCGTTTCGCCTTCACCGACGGCCAGCCCGTCTCCACCGGAATCAAAGGACAGAAGGGCGGCCGCAGCGCACCGACCGTAATCAATCGCGCCTATTCGCTCGCGCAGTTCTGGGATGGCCGCGCGGCTACCCTGGAAGCCCAGGCCATCGGCCCCATGGCGAATCCCATCGAAATGGGCAACACGCACGAGGCAATCGTGGCCAAACTGCGCAGCATCCCGGGTTATCGCGCGCGCTTCAAACAAGTCTTCGGTAGCGAGGATTTCACCATCGACCACGCCGCCAAGGCGATCGCCACTTTCGAGCGCACGGTGCTTTCGGGCAACGCCCCATACGACCGCTACAAGGCCGGCGACAAGCGCGCGCTCACGCCCGAGCAGGTCCGCGGCATGGACATCTACTTCAACAAGGCGAAATGCGATCAGTGCCACGAGGGCATCAATTTCACCACGAACTCCTACCACAACCTGGGCGTTGGCACGGACAAACCCGACCCGGACGTCGGCCGTTATGCGGTCAGCAAGAATCCCGCGGATTGGGGAGCGTTCAAGACGCCGACCCTGCGGGAGATCGCGCGCACAGGGCCCTACATGCACGACGGCAGCCTCAAAACCCTGGAAGAGGTGGTCGACTATTACGATAAGGGCGGCATTCCCAACAAGAATCTTGACGAAAAGATGAAGCCGCTCAAGCTCACGGCCGAGGAGAAAAAAGCGCTCGTGGCGTTCCTGAATGCGCTCAGCGGTGAAGGCTGGCGGGAGGAGGAGCCAAAGAGCTTTCCGGAATGAAACGCAGACGGTTCGTACTCGGCCTGGCAGGCGGCGTCCTGTCCGGCTTGCTCGCCGCCGCCTGCAATCGCGGACGCAAGCGCGTCATCGCCGTGATTCCCAAGGGCCGCGCCCACCTCTTCTGGCAGTCCGTCCATGCCGGGGCCGCCAAGGCCGCGCAGGAAACCGGCGTGGAGATCATCTGGAACGGCCCCGCAACCGAAACCGACTTCAATGGCCAGCTCCAGATCGTCGAGGCGATGATCAACCGGCGCGTGGACGCCATCGCGCTCGCCCCCATCGATAAAAAGGCGATGGTCAACGTGGTCGAGCGGGCCGCGCGAGAGAAGATTCCGGTCGTCATTTTCGATTCGGCCGTCGATACGGAGCAGTTCGCCTCCCAGGTTGCCACCGACAACTACGAGGCGGGCAGGGTGGCGGCTGAGCGGCTCGGCCGGATCACGGGCGGCAAGGGCAACGTCGCGATCGTGGCCGTGCAGGTCGGCGCGGCTTCGACGATGGCACGCGAGGCGGGATTCGAAGACACCATCAAGACCGCATACCCGGGTATCCGGATCGTCGACAAGCGCTACGGCGAGGCTGATTTCGCGAAGTCTTTGCGCGCGGCCGAGAACATCCTCACTGCCTATCCCGATTTGGCCGCCATGTTCGCGTCCAACGAATCGAGCACAGTCGGGGCTGTGCAGGCGCTCAAGGCCCGCCGCAGCAGCGTCAAGCTGGTGGGCTTCGACTCGGGGCCGACGCTCGAGGCCGATCTGCGCGCCGGCATCATCGATTCACTGGTTGTGCAGCATCCGTTCAAGATGGGTTACGAATCGGTGATCGCCGCCGTGAAAACCATCCACGGCGAGAAGGTACAAAAGATCAATAACATGGCCCCACGCCTCATCGTCCGGGAGGACCTCGACAAACCCGATGTGCAGGCGCAGCTCAACCCCGACCTGAAGAAATATCTGAACTGATACCCGGCACGCTGGCGCGCGGGGCCGATGCCATCGCCTTGTCATTCAGCTACCGCCGGCTGGCGGCGGCCTCGCTGAGTCTATTTCGGCAAAGGCTGCCGGAACCAGGCAGGCTACCGGAAGCCGCGAGGAGCGCCGATAGAAAGACAGCCCATATGGAAGAGATTCCCTGCCCCGACGGGTACCTGCTTGATCCAAAATCGCCGTTCGCGGTCGGGCACCACGCCTTGAATGAATACCTGGTTCGCGTTGAAGAAGCGGGCTGGCAGAAGGCGCTCAAGGAAGTCAACGCGATCCGGGACAAAGCGCGCAAGCTTCTAATCTGGAAAGCGCTGATCGAACGCCTGCACTGGCTGGCGGATCACAATCCGAACAGTTCCTGCCTGAGCCCGCTGCGCGGCCTCGCCGAGCGCATCGAGAAGTGGAGGTTGTCGCCGACCGAGGCCGAACTCATCGAGATCCTGGACCGGACCGGGGAAGCGGCCGGGCTGGTGACGCCCTACACACCCATGCCGCACCTGATGGCCCACGTCGAAAAGAACGGCCTGACAGCCGAGCTGGCGACCGCCATCCGGCGTTTCCGCGAGCGCTTCTGGGACCAAAGCTACACCGTTAATCAGGTCAGCCTGCAATTGTTCCGCTCACGGATGGACATGCTTGCGTGGCGAGATGAGTGGACCGCGATTGACCCGGGTCGATGCTGGAGCGAGCAAGTGCGGGCGGAGTTCCGGGCCATGGCGGGCATCGAGCGGGAGAACTGGCGCCGGCTTCTG
>JACOTZ010000461.1 GCA_016178155.1 Acidobacteriota bacterium | reverse complement strand
TGAGAAGAAGGAAAACGAGTTTGCAACCATCGTAGGCGTTATCGGCAGCGTTAATACCGGCGATCTGGCCGACCGCAGTGAGCGCGGCCAGATCTACTTCCACTACCCGCAGTATGTTCCGCGGACCATGCATGTGGTCCTGAAGACCGGCCATGACGCCGCGCTCCTGACCCCCGCCGTCCGCGGCGAGCTGCGGCAGGCGGATCCCGAGCTGCCGCTTTTCGACACCAAGACCATGCGTGAGCGCATTTCATTGTCGCTGACCAACCGGCGCGCGGCGATGGTCCTCTGCCTCATGTTCGGCGGGCTCGCTTTGCTGCTCTCCGCGATCGGACTCTATGGCGTGCTCGCCTACTCGGTCGCGCAGCGCACGCGTGAGTTCGGCATCCGCATGGCGCTTGGGGCCGAGGCGCGCGCTGTGCTCGGGATGGTGCTCGCAGACGGCGCCCGGCTGGCCGCCGCCGGGCTCGCCATCGGCATCGCCGGGGCGTTCGCGCTTACCCGTCTCATGAGCTCCATGCTCTACGACGTCCGTCCCGCCGACCCCCGAGCCTTCCTGATCGCGGGCCTGGTCCTCGCAACAGTCGCCATCGTCGCGGCGCTCATCCCCTCCTGGCGCGCCGTCCGCATCCACCCCGCCGCCGCGCTGCGGCACGAATGAGCCGTCCCCCCGCTTTTGCGGTTGCGAAACGACGATAGGCCAATAGCTGATTGCTGCCGCACAATTCCGCTCCTTGACAGATCGCGGCTCGCCAACCTGTCGATCGTACCGAGCCGCGCGCGTTAGCAAGCGGGCCCTTTCATCCACTGCGGCATTTCTCCGCCAGGAAGCAGCTATGGGCGCCGCGCCCGGCCCGCAGGCATCGCCACAGTAAAGGCCCAATACTGGGGTCTGTTCGAGGCGTCCGCAAGCCGCCGCACCCGCCCTTGCCTGATGCCGACCCCCGCCCGGGAACGCCGGTCGCGCACCGCTACAATAGAAAGAAACCAAGGAGACCACACCGACATTGAACCCCGCAGTCCTTGCCCTGGAGGACGGCACCGTCTTCGAGGGCCACGGCTTTGGTGCGCGCGCGCAGCGCCACGGCGAGGTCGTCTTTAACACCGCCATCACCGGCTACCAGGAGATCTTCACCGATCCCTCCTACTCCGGCCAGATCGTCATCCTGACTTACCCGGAAATCGGCAACTACGGCGCCAACGACTACGACTGCGAGTCCCGGCAGCCGTTTATCGAAGGACTCGCCGTCCGCGAGTTCTCCCGCGTTGCCTCCAACTGGCGCTCCGAGGAATCCGCCAACCAGTTCCTAGCGGCCGCGGGGATCCCGGTCATCGCCGGCATCGATACCCGCGCCCTGGTTCGCCACCTGCGCTCCCGCGGCGTCATGCGCGGCGTTCTCAGCACCGAGCCGTCGGACCCCGCTGATCTGGTCGAGAAAGCGCGCGGCGCTCCATCCATGGCCGGCCTTGAGCTCGCCACGCGGGTCAGCACCGGCGAGCCGTACCGCTGGACCCGCGGCGTCTCCCCGTGCTCGCCCTCCGAGCAGGTGGAAGAGGGAGCCATGCGCCGCCACCACGTCGTCGCCTATGATTTTGGGATCAAGCGCAACATCCTGCGCCGCCTGGTCCATGCCGGCGCCGACGTCACGGTGGTCCCGGCCACGACCAGCGCCGAGGATGTCCTCGCCCTCGAGCCCGACGGTGTTTTCCTCTCCAACGGCCCGGGGGACCCCGAGCCGCTCCGCTACCAGGCCGAGCAGGTCCGCAAGCTCATCGGGAAAACGCCGATCTTCGGCATCTGCCTCGGACACCAGATTCTCGGGCTCGCTCTCGGCGGCCGCACCTACAAGCTGAGATTCGGACACCGCGGCGCCAACCACCCCGTCCTCAACCAGGTCACAGGCAAGGTCGAGATCACCTCGCACAACCACGGCTTCGCCGTTGATCCCGACTCGCTCAACCCCGGCGATGTGGACCTCACGCACGTCAACCTCAACGATCAGACACTCGAGGGCTTCCGCCACCGCCGCCATCCGGTCTTCTGCGTGCAGTACCACCCCGAGGCATCTCCGGGCCCCCACGATTCGCATTACCTGTTCGACGACTTCATCAGGCTCATGGATGATTTCAAGTCCGCCGGAGGCGGTCATCCCGGCCGCCGTCAATCAGGCGAATAAGCCATGCCACGCCGCCAGGACATCCACCGCATCCTGATCATCGGATCCGGGCCCATCGTCATCGGCCAAGCCTGCGAGTTCGACTACTCCGGCACCCAGGCCTGTAAGGCTCTGCGCGCTGACGGTTTCGAGATCGTCCTCATCAACTCGAATCCGGCGACCATCATGACCGATCCCGAGCTCGCCGACCGCACCTATATCGAGCCGCTCACCGTCGACTATGCCGCCGAGATCATCCGCCGCGAGCGCCCCGACGCCCTGCTCTCCACCGTTGGAGGCCAGACCGGGCTGAACCTCGCCGTTGCGCTCGCCGAGGCGGGCGTACTCGAACAGTACGGCGTCGAGTTGATCGGCGCCAAAATCGACTCCATCAAGAAGGCCGAGGATCGCCTCCTCTTTAAGGACGCCATGTGGAGGATCGGGCTCGAAATGCCCCGTTCTCAACTCGTCAACAGCATCGAGGCGGGGGCCGAGTTCGCGAGCAAGAACGGCTACCCGGTCATCCTCCGCCCCAGCTTTACCCTGGGCGGCACCGGCGGCGGTATCGCTTACAACCTCGAGGAGCTCGAGGAGATCCTCGAGCGCGGCCTCGATCTCTCGCCCGTCAAAGAGTGCCTGATCGAGGAGTCCATCATCGGCTGGAAAGAGTTCGAGATGGAGGTCATGCGCGACCTCGCGGACAATGCCATCATCGTCTGCTCCATCGAAAACTTCGACCCCATGGGCGTCCACACCGGCGACTCGCTCACCGTCGCCCCGGCCCAGACCCTGACCGATCGCGAATACCAGATGATGCGCGACGCCTCCCTCGCCTGCCTCCGCGAGATCGGCGTCGATACCGGAGGATCCAACGTCCAGTTCGCCATCGATCCCGAGAACGGCCGCATGGTCATCATCGAGATGAATCCGCGCGTCTCGCGCAGCTCGGCGCTCGCTTCCAAGGCCACCGGCTTCCCCATCGCCAAGATCGCCGCGCGCCTTGCCGTCGGCTATCGGCTGGACGAGATCAAGAACGACATCACTCGCGTCACACCCGCCTGCTTCGAGCCCACCATCGACTACGTCGTGGTGAAAATTCCGCGCTGGCAGTTCGAGAAATTCCCGGGCGCCGAGCCCGTGCTCGGCACGCAGATGAAATCGGTCGGCGAGGTCATGGCGATCGGCCGCACCTTCAAGCAGTCGCTCGGCAAGGCCATGCGCTCGCTCGAAACCGGCAAGGCGGCCGGCTCCGAGGTCTACGAGGAAGGGCTCATCCGGCAGCGCCTGATCACCCCGAATCCCGAGCGCCTCGGCTACCTGCGCTTCGCGATCGAGAAAGGCTATGCCCTCGAAGAGATCCAGGACCTGACGCGCATCGACCCCTGGTTCCTCGAGCAGGTCAAGGAGATGGTCGATCTCGAGCTCTCGCTTCGCGGGCGCGCGCTCGAATCGCTCACCCGCGGCGAGCTGCTCAAAGCCAAGCGCGACGGGCTCTCGGACACCGCGCTCGCGCGCGCCACGGGCGCCCGGCCGCTCGACGTCCGCGAGCGGCGCAAAGCGCTCGGCATCCGCGCCGTCTTCAACCGCGTCGATACCTGCGCCGCCGAGTTCGAGAGCTTCACCCCCTACCTCTACTCGAGCTACGAGACCGAGGACGAAGCCGCGCCCTCCGATCGCCGGAAGGTCATGATCCTCGGCAGCGGGCCGAATCGAATCGGGCAGGGGATCGAGTTCGACTACTGCTGCTGCCACGCTTCGTTCGCGCTGCAGGACTTCGGCATCGAGTCGATCATGGTCAACTGCAACCCCGAGACCGTCTCCACCGACTATGACACCAGCGACCGTCTCTACTTCGAGCCGCTTACCCTCGAAGAGGTCCTCAATATCTATGATGTCGAGCACCCCGACGGTGTGATCGTCCAGTTCGGCGGCCAGACGCCGCTCAACCTCGCGCTTCCGCTCAAACGCTCGGGCGTTCCCATCATCGGCACCGACCCGGAGAACATCGACCTCGCCGAGGACCGCAAGCTCTTCGGACGCCTGCTCGACCAGCTCGGCATTCCCTCGCCTCCGAACGGCTCCGCCACCAGCGAGCAGGAAGCGATCGGGATCGCGCGCCGGATTGGCTTCCCCGTGCTCGTGCGGCCGAGCTACGTGCTCGGCGGCCGCGCCATGACGATCGCCTATGACGAGGAGACGGTGCGCCGCTATATGCGCGAAGCTGTCGTCTTCTCCCAGGAGCGGCCGGTGCTGGTGGATCGCTTCCTCGAAGATGCGATCGAGGTCGATGTGGACGCGCTTTCGGACGGAGAAGAGGTCCTCATCGGCGGCATCATGGAGCACATCGAGGAGGCCGGGGTGCATTCCGGCGACAGCTCCTGCGTGCTCCCGCCCTTCTCCATCCCGCCGCGCGATCTCGCTGTGATCAAGGACTATACCCGCCGGCTCGCGCTCGCTCTGAACGTGGTCGGCCTGATGAATGCCCAGTACGCCATCAAAGACGGCGTAGTGTATGTCCTGGAGGTGAACCCGCGAGCTTCCCGCACCGTTCCCTTTGTCAGCAAGGCCACCGGCGTGCCGCTGCCCAAGATCGCCGTGGGGGTGATGCTCGGGAAAAAGCTCGGCGACTTCCGCGATCTGCTCGCGGGAAATGTGGACGACGGCGTTCTCCGCGTCCCCAAGCACTTCGTGAAATCGCCGGTATTTCCGTTCAACAAGTTCCCGGGCGTCGATCCGGTGCTCGGTCCCGAGATGCGCTCCACCGGCGAGGTGATGGGCGTGGGCGAAAACTTCGGCGAAGCTTTCGGCAAGGCGCAGCTCAGCGCGGGCCAGCCGCTGCCCGGCAAAGGCACGATCTTCATCAGCGTCAATGATCGCCACAAGCCCGAAGCCGTCGAAATTGCCCGAAAATTCGCGGAATTCGGCTTTGACTTCGTGGCCACACGAGGTACCGCCTCGGCGCTCAAGGGCGCCGGCATTGCCTGCAAGACGGTTTTCAAGGTCAACGAGGGCCGTCCCAATCCGGTGGACCTGCTGAAAGCCGGCTCGCTATCGCTGGTGATCTACACCGCTACCGGCGCCCACAGCTTCAGCGACGAAAAAGCCATTCGCCGCGCGGCGGTCCTCCACCGCATCCCCTGCATCACGACGATCAGCGCCGCCAAAGCCGCGGCCGAAGCCGTAGCCTCGCGGTACCGCGATCCCATCCGAGTGTGGAACCTGCAGGAGATCCACTTCACCAGCGCGGCGATCCCATCAAGGGTTTGAGCACAACGCGGTACGACGTAGACCTCGCCTCTCGAAGGCTCGACGGACCCTGCCTGGTTGGACGACAACCGAGCGACAATAGGTCCAGCATGAATTTCGCGTTGCTGCTGTTGCTGTTCGTCCGCCCTCTCTCCGCGCAATTGCAATCGGTCGACATGCGCGTTTCCGGTCTCGACTGCGCCT
>JACOTZ010000349.1 GCA_016178155.1 Acidobacteriota bacterium | reverse complement strand
GGTTTGAGCCATGCCACCCATGTGGTCGGATGGACCAACGGCCCCACTGCGGGGTCCGACTTCCAAGCAGGTCGTGATAAGAGCGCTGTCGCGTCGGATTCGCCTGATTGACATACCACCTGAGGCTGGGGCGCCCGCGACCGCCCGGGGCAGCTAGGCCCATTTCTTGCCCAACGCCTCCAGGCCCGCGCGAGCGAGGTCTTCGGGCGTCATAGCAATCCGAAACTGCACTTCGGCATTGAATGTGAGAAACCAGGGCTCCGCCAGTTTCGGGACATCGGCAGGATCCTTAACGTTCACGACCAGGGTGCCGCCACGCCGGCCGTTGTGCTCGGAGAAATAGACAGCTTCGGGCTGAATCGCCTCCAAAATTCGTTGGATCTTCTGCCCCGCCGTTCCATCTCGAACGGCAGAGTTGAATGGTTCCAGCGGGAGCTGAACGTGCATCAGCATGCGCATGGCTTACCTCCAGGTATGGGATAACCCGCTGCTTCATGAGTCGAGGCCGCCGGTTGCTCAGCCGCGAGCGGGTTTGGCCCACAAGCTTACCACAGCTCGCAGGTCCGCTCGCGCGGTCCGGGAAGAAAACCGGACGAAAACCGAGAGTGGTTACAATCGAAACTGTGCCTCAGGAGGAGACCAGTACGGGGTACTGCAAGATCCTGCATATCGAGCCCAACGAGGCCGACGCGAGGTGGTTCGAGCTGGTGCTGCACGAAACGGCGGTGCCCAACCGGTTGCTCCGCTTCGCCTCGGTTGTGCAGGCTGCAAACATGCTGCGCGCCGAAGCGGAATTGTGCGCCGATCTGGTGATTCTGAGTTGGAGATTGCCCTACATGTCGGCGCAAGAGGCCCTGCAGCGGTTGCGTGCTATCGACTGCCTGGCGAACGTGCCGATCCTCATCACCGTGGCGGCCGCGCACGAGCGCGACCTGGCGCAGGGCGCCTCCGGTTTCCTCTACAAGCCCGTCGATACTCAACAGCTAGAGCGCATGGCCGAGCAGTTTTGGGGCGATGGTGAGCGGAAGTCGTCAGCCGGCGCCCCTTAGCCTCGACACGGTTCACCCTGTTTCAAATTGTCCGTTTCCTAAGTGGGGCGCGGAACAATAGTCTGAACAAATGTTTCGCTCTCGCGCAGACCGCTCCCTTGCAGTCGCGGCTCGGAACCGCATGCTGAGCCGCGCCCGCAAGGGAGTGCTGCATGGGCCTGCGACCCACCAAAGGGGATGAAGACGCGCTCCGGGCCGACAAAGTGAAATCAACTGTTTGCGGCGCGTCTTCAGGGGAGTACCCCATGGCCCGCTGCGGGCCACCAAAGGCAATGAAGACGGGTCGGGGCTCGGTAGTGGAATCAATGAGTTCAGCCGCGTCTTCAGGGGAGCGGTTGAGTTTAAATGCCCAAGATATTTCTCCGCGGCGTCTAAGTACGGCAACGTGTTCCTGCGACGGGCGAGCCGGCCAGGGGCCGCCCCGCACGGCGCGACACCCGGGGCGGCCTATTTTATATAGAACAGACTGAGCCGTGGCAGGCCCGCTGACTCGAGCAGCCGGCGATCGAGGTACTGCCGCTCGAGCATTGCGATCTGCTCGGCCGACATCTTGTGACGATAAGGCCGCAGCGTAGCGTCCAGCTCGCGGCGAGCCTCGACGAGCTGCTCCTCCGTCTGCGACGCTTTCGACACTGCGGCCATTTTCTCTTCAAGCGCCGTGAGCCGCTGCTCGAGCGGCTCAAGGTCGGTGTAATGCTGCTCGGCTTCGGAGGCCAGCCGCTCGAGCGAGCTCGCCAACTCGTCATAGCCCGGCCGCCCGCGCAGCGCCGCCGCGCAGGCTTCGAGATGACCGCGCAATTCCTCGAGCGTGAACGGCGCTTCCACCGGCTTGAGGCGGCAAGCCGGCGCCGCCCCGGCCATCCGCTGCGCCTCCTCAGCCACCGCCTGGCTGCAATAGCTGACCGAGTTGACCATTCGCAGCTTGCGCTTGCGGCTGTGCCACTTCTCGAAGGCAGCGTCGATCCCGCGCAGCACCGCCGCCAGGGGAATCCCCGAGTTCTTCCAGGTCTCGACCAGCGCCCAGTCAACCGAGGACATCAGGAACAGTCCGGTGCCGCGCGCGCGCCGGAAATGGTCCTCGACTTCGGTGAAGTAGTTGAAGTAGTTCCAGCCCTCCAGGCCGGCGTCTACGGGTTCGCGGTCTGGCGTTTCTGGTTGCGCTCCCATATGAGCCGCAGTCCGTGCAGGGTGAGGTCGGGGTCGGCGGCGCTGAGGTAGCGCGAGCCGTCGATGATCAGCTCGGCCTGGCCGCCGGTCGCGACCGCCGTGGTGCCCGCCCCGAGCGCCGCCGTGAGCCGCTCGAGGATGCCGTCGATCATGCCGACGGCGCCGAAATAGAGACCCGAGAGCACGCTGCCTTGCGGTGTTGTGCCGATCAGCTTGTCGGGCTTCCGGAAATCGACCAGCGGCAGGCGCGCCGTCCTGGTGAACAGAGCTTCGATCGAGATGCCGATGCCCGGGCAAATGATGCCCCCCAGGTACTCGCCCGCTGCCGAGACGCAGTCGAAGGTGATAGCGGTGCCGAGGTCGACCACAACGCACGGCCGCCCGTACTTGTGCAGCGCCGCCACCGCGTTCACGATCCGGTCCGCTCCCACCTCGCTCGGATTGTCGTAGAGGATGGGCATGCCCACGTCCGTGTCGGAGGTGACGAACAGCGGCTCGCGCCCGAAGTAGCGCTCGCTCATCTCGCTTAGGCGCGAGTTGACGGGCGGCACCACGCTCGAGATGATCACGCCATCGATGCGCGCGAGTTCGATGCCGTCGAGCGCGAACAGGTTGCGCAGCAGGATTCCCCACTCGTCGGCGGTCTGTTCCCGCACCGTGCGCAGCCGCCAGGTGTAGGCCAGGCGCGCGCCGTCGAAGACGCCGATGGTGACGTTGGTGTTACCCGCGTCGAGCGCTAGGAACATGGCCTGACTCCTCCGGAGACGATCAGCTCGCGACCGGTCTCGGTGCGCAGCCACAGAAAGCCAACCGGGTCGAGCCCGTCGGTGACGCCGGCGAGCATGCCCTGCGGCTGCTCGACCACGACGCGGCGCCCCTGGACGTAGCTCGAGGCGGCCGCGAACAGCCGCAGAATGGGCTCCGTCCCTTCAGCCTCGAACAGCCGCATGTAGGTGTCAATCGATTCGAGCAGCTCGTCGAGGAGCGCGTCGCGGGAATGCTCGCGGCCCGAGACGATGCGCAGCGAGGTAGCGCTCCCGGCCAACTCCTCCGGAAACGCAGCATGATTGACGTTGATGCCGATGCCCGCGATGAGCGCGCGGTCCTGCAACTGGACGAGGATGCCGGCACACTTCCTGCCGCCCGCGACGACGTCGTTCGGCCAGCGCAGGTCGCAGATCACGCCGCTCGCGCGCGCGATGGCGTCCCCGGTGGCAAGCGCGAGCGCGAGCGTGACGACCGGGAGCCGATCGCCGGGGACGTCCGGCCGCAGCACCTGGGACAGGTACAGCCCGGTCCCCTTCTCGGAATGCCAGCGGCGGCCGAACCGGCCCGTTCCGGCCGTCTGTTCGTTCGCAACCACAACCGTGCCGGGCGGGCAGCCGAGCGCGGCATAGCCGGCGGCGATCCGCATGGTCGAGTCAACCGTGCCGTAGCGGTGGATCCTGCGCGTCATCTATGCCAGCTCGATGCGGAAATTGAAATCGGCCGCGCGGACCGAGTGCGTGATCGCGCCGCACGACACGTAATCGGCGCCCGTCCCGGCATACGCCCGCACATTGCTCAAATCGATTTTGCCGGACAGCTCCACGGTTGCCCGGCCGGCGATTCGGCGAATTTCCTCTCTCGCCTCGCCGGGGCTGAAATTGTCGAGCAGCAGGTGCTTCGCTCCATTGGCGATCGCCTGGTCGATCTCCGCCCGCGTGCGCACCTCGATCTCGATCGGAAGTCCCGCCAGGCGCGCCCGCTCGAGCGCGGCGCGGATGCCGCCGGCCGCGGCGATGTGATTGTTCTTGATCAGCACGGCGTCGTAGAGGCCCATGCGGTGGTTGGTCACACCGCCCGCGGCCGCCGCGAGCTTCTCCAGCCGGCGCAGACCGGGCGTGGTCTTGCGCGTGTCCAGCACCCTGCAGCCGGTGCCCGCAACCGCCTCGATGTAGCGCCGCGCGTTGGTAGCCACGCCGCTCAGCCGCTGCAGGAAATTGAGGGTCACGCGCTCGCACTCGAGCAGCAAGCGGGCGGGCCCGTGCACACTCGCCACCATTTGTCCGGGCCGGGCGACGCCGCCGCTCGCGGCAAAGAGTTGCACGTCATCAGCGCCGCCGCGCATCTGGAAGATGATCGGGATCAGCTCGATGCCAGCCACCAGCACCTCTTCCCGCGCATAATAGCGCCCCACGGCCATGCGGTTGGCGGGCACGCACGCCGCGCTGGTCACATCGCCGGCGCCGATGTCCTCGCGCAGCGCAAGCTCCACGAGCGCGAGCACCTCGGAGTGCGCGTACTGCGCCGCCGGCGGCACTGAGCCGGGAGCGCTCACAGCCCCAGCGATTCCCGGCTCTTGCGCAACTGGGCCTCGTACTCGGCCAGCTTCTGCCGGATCCCGTGCACCACGTGGCCCGG
>JACOTZ010000088.1 GCA_016178155.1 Acidobacteriota bacterium | reverse complement strand
GCCGCCGCCAGCGAGGCTTACGTACTAAGGGGCCGCGAAAGGATAAGCTGTTCCTTGAGATCCATCCGCTCCCTCACGGTCGCGGCTCGGAACCTCACGGTCGCGGCTCGGAACCGTGTACTGAGCCGCGACCGTGAGGGAACGGGGTTGCACGGCGCCGGAACATTTGCTCATCTTATTGTTTCGCCGCTCCTAAGCTAGCCCGGCTCTCGAACAGGATCTGGTCGACTGTCGCGACCGCGATTGGGTGGTAGCCGGGTTTTGCCTTCTGATAAATCTCTCTGGCGCGCTTGAGGCCATCCGGCGACTTCGCCAGCTCCGTGTACAGCGGCTTCAAGTACTTGCGGCGGCCGACCGAGGTCAGGAACTCCTCGAGGCGCGGGTAAGCCGCTTCATACCTGTTGCGGACCGCGATCAGCATCCATTCGTAAAGAATCTCCGAGTTGCCGCTGCGGGTGAACTGGAAGGCCCGGTCGAGCTCGGCCATGCGGCTTCGCTCCAGCTGAGGCGGCAGTGCGCGCAAAAAGTGGAGCCATTCCTGGGTGGTCCAGTCGCGGGTGGGAATGGCGCGGGCGGCGATCTGTCCCGCGGCCCACCGATTCGCGGCGCTCTCGACGCGCTTGAAAGTTTGCGATACCGGCTTGGGCGCGTTTGCCGGCAACCCCGGCTGGTAGACCCACTCCTTCACCGGGATTCGTTTGGCCAGAGCTTTACCCGCAAGCAGGTTGTCGTTGAGGTACCTTACGAAATCATCGGTGGTGAGGCTCTGGAACGTAAATCGCTCGAAGTAGCCGCGCAGGAACGGATCGAACTGCTCGCGGCCGAAGGTCTCCTCGAGAGACCGCAGAAACAGCATGCCCTTGACGTAGGGGACCTCGGTGAAGGCGGCGTCGGGGTCGCGGCCTTTCAGGTCGATATGCAGGATCTCGTCGCGTTCCGGCAGATCCGCCATCTCGCGATCCAGCCCCTGCTTCTCGAGCGCGGCTTCCATCTCCGCCCGTTCGGGCCCAAAGACTTTTTCCTGGATGCGCTGCTCGAGATAGACGGTGAAGCCCTCGTTCAGCCAGAAATCCCGCCAGGTGGCGTTGGTCACCAGGTTTCCGGACCAGGAGTGCGCCAGCTCGTGCGCGATCACCCCGACCAGGCTCTTGTCGCCCGCAAGCAGGGTGGGCGTGACGAAGGTCAGGCGCGGGTTCTCCATGCCGCCGAAGGGGAAGCTCGGCGGCAGCACGAGAATGTCGTAGCGCTCCCACCGGTACGGCCCGTACAACTCCTCGGCTGCCTGCATCATCCGTTCCACGTCCTCGAACTCTTTCGCTGCCTTCCGCACCACGGACGGCTCGGCAAACACGCCGGTTCGGCTGCTGATGGCGCGGAACTTCAGATCCCCGACGGCCAGCGCAATCAGGTACGAAGGGATCGGCTGCGGCATGCGGAAGCTGTAGTCGCCGGGCCGCTCTTCGCCGAGCTGATTCTCCGCGCTCATGACCGCCAGCAGATGTTTGGGCGTGCGGATACGGGCCGAATAGCTGACACGCACTCCCGGCGAGTCCTGGAGCGGAATCCAGCTCCGCGCGTGAATCGCCTGCGACTGCGTGTAAAGGAACGGATGCTTCTTGCCCGCCGTCTGCGCCGGCGTGAGCCATTGCAGGCCGGAAGCTTTTGGACTCGTGGTGTAGGCGATGCGCACGAACCTCGCTTCGTGAGGCAAATGGATCGTCAGCTTCGATCCCAGAATCGGATCCGCGCCCGCGACTTCGAATCTCGCTTGCGCATACGTAGTGCCGTCTGCTGAAACTCCGGCCGAGCTGATGGTGAGGTCCCGGGTGTCCAAAAACAGTGGGCCCTCAGGGTACAGCCTTGCGCGCTCGACCGTGAGCGTCGCGATGCCGCTGAGCACGCTTGCCTCGAAGTTGACATCGAGATTGAGATGGACGTGCGCGACCTTGATCTGGTGCGGATTGCCGTATGAGTGATAGTCGTGGCGCTCATCCTCCGCCCCGGCCTGGAGGTTCACCGCGGGCCGCCTGGAGCAGCCGGCATACAGGATTGCCACCACAGCCGCGAGCGTGCCGATTGTAGGGGACACGATTCCATGATACGAGTCGCGAGCCGCAGAGAGACCGGCCGGAAGGCACGCCAGTCGATCCGCTTTGTAGGCGGCCCTTAAGCAAGCCGCAGTCGAGCGTCTGACAATGAAGATAAGAACAAGGATACGGCCTACTGCTGCTCCAACGCTCGCACCAGCAGCGCATACGGATTGATCGGGGTGCCGCGCCACCACCTCTTTTCGGTATCGAGCTCAAACACAGCAAAATGCAGGTGAGGTGTGGCCGGGCTGGCGTTGCCGGTTGAGCCCACGTAAGCAATGACCTGCCCGCGCCGCACATCGAGGCCTTCCCTGATGCCCGCGGCGTAGCGATCGAGGTGCGCGTAGTAGTAGCAGTATTTCTCTTCGGGCTCGAACTGGTAGAGGGTGAGCCCTCCCGCATCGCTGGTGAAGAGCTTCTTGATCACGCCATCGTCCACGGCGAGGACCGGCGTGCCCCGCGGCGCCAGGATATCGATCGCTTCGTGCGGCCGATCGGCGCCCCGGCGCTCGTAGAAGGTATCGTGCAGATCGTCGCGCCGCAGGCCGGTAATCGGCGGCGCCAGTCTGCGGCGTTCGAGCGGCGCAATGCCCTCGGGCTTTGCCTGCTGCAACTGGGGAGGGGGCTGCCCTCCCGGCGCCGGCGGGATGTGCGGCTGCGCCACCGCGGCATCGGGCGGCAGATCGGCAATGCGCGCCCGCTGTGATTCGGGTGCCCGGTTCGATGCCGTCCAGCGGCCTGCCAGGAAGCCCGCCGCGAACGACACCGTCACCACGATGAGCGCGACACCGATCCGCACCAGCACTCCTCTACTCCTTGAGAATCGCCGGTGTCCCCTTTTCGACCATATCCGCCAGCTCGAGCGCGTCCCAATTGGTCAGCCGGATGCAGCCGTGCGAGGCGGTGTGGCCGATGCGCGACGGCTCGGGCGTGCCGTGTATGCCGTAGTGCTCCTTCGAGAGATCGATCCACACCAGTCCGACGGGGCTGTTCGGCCCAGGCGGAAGCTTGGCTTTCGAATGCGACGGGTCCGCGTCCCAGAACAGCTCCGGGTTGTAATTGAAATGCGGGTTGCGGAACACACCCGTGATTTTCCAGTCGCCAACGGGTAGCGGATCGTGCTCGCTGCCAATGGTCGCCGGGTACTGCGACATCAGTTTCCCCGCGGCATCGAACGCCGCAACCGTCCTGGTGGAGCGGCTGACCACCACGCTCGCCGCTTTGCCCGGCGATTCCGTGGCAACATTCGGGACCGTGATGTCCTCATCCACCCTGATCTTCATCCCCGGATTCAGCGCCCGCAGCAGCCGCGGGCTGACGTGAAACTTCTCGGCAACGGCCTCGAGCGGCGACTGATAGCCGAGATAGGTCAGCTCCGCCTTTTCCATCATGTCTTCGGGAATACGCTCGAATGGGCCCTTGAGATCGTCCTCAGTGATGCGGTAGGGGACGAGCGCGGGCGCGTTGTCAGCGTTGAGCGCCTGCCAAATCGCCTCCTCGCCGCTCAAGTTGCGCGAGGCCGCGAAGCCGGCGAGGGCGCGCTGGAAGTTCACGCTGAGTTTGCCATCGATCTCGCCGGGCGAGATACGAGCGCGGTCGAGCAGAATCTGTGCACGCACCACGGCCGGACCTTCGCTCCCGGGCAGAAACGGCGCCCTCGTGGCTGCATTGTTGATTTCAGCCGGATCATAGCGGACTTCGACGACTCGCGAGCGCGCGCCGCCGGCAGGGCGCTTGCGCGTCTTCTCCGGGGCAGCCGCAAGCGGCGAAAAACACAATAGAAACACAAAGAAAACACAAAGGAAGCGACTCACAACAGCTCCTCTTACTGTAAGAAGGCTCCACCGATATAAACGTTTCTCGCCTCGGCCTAAAGTCCGGACCACGCAGATATGCTCGGCGTCGCGCGAGCAGTGGACCCGTCAGTTTGGAACGGCAGGCGCCGATGCCGCCATGGCCGTCATCGTCGACGCAACCGGGGTTTATGTCGCCGGCGACGCCGAACGATCTTCGCATCCTGGTGGGAGGCAGTCCGGCGACGATAGAATTCGCGGGACTCGTCGGCAACGGGCTATACCAGTTCAACATCATCGTGCCCAACCTCCCGGACGGCGAGCATTCTCTGGCAGGGGAGATCGGCGGCGTGCGCACACAAACTCTGCGCCTCGTCGTCCGGCGTCCCTGACCCGAAGCCGGTATCCGCGGCGCAACCACAGGTGGTGAGAAACGCGGCCGCTCCGGTCGACTGCCGCTATTTACGGCCGGGCCGCAAGCGCGCGGCCTAAATACCGATCAGACCGCCAACCGTCTCGAAGGAGTATCCCGCGTCCCGCAATCTGGGCAGCAGTTCGGCGACGGCGGCGAGCATCCGGGAGACGTCCGGGCGCGGCTGCAGCTCCCGGCCGTCGTGCAGGCAGATGATCGCGCCCGGCCTGGCGGCAGCGGTCACGCGCTCGGCGACCGCACGCGGGCCCAAGCGCCAGTCGCGGCCGATCACGGTCCACATCACACCGAGCAGTCCGAGACGCCGCTGCATGTCGCCAAACCCGGGCCAGCGGACCCCGTAGGGCGCCCGAAGCAGGCGGGGGATGCGGCCGGTGGCGCCGGCGATGGTCGCCTGCGCGCGCGCGAACTCGTCATAAATGAATGCCGGCGCGCGCAGCCACATGCGCGCGTGCGAGTGGCTGTGGTTACCGATCTCGTGGCCGGCCGCGGCTACCTCCCGCGCCCGCTCCGGCAAGCGCTCGACATTGGCGCCGCACTGGAAGAACGTAGCCCGGGCGTGGTGTCTCGCGAGCAGTGCGAGCAGTTCCGGAGTAGATTCGCTGGGGCCGTCGTCAAACGTCAGCGCCAGCGCCCGCCGGTTGCCCGGGCCGCGCCAGATCGAAGGTCCGAACACCTGCGATGATCGCCCGCGCACCGCCCACGCGGCCAGCGCGAAGCCGCCCGCAGCCGCGCCCGTGATCACCGCGGTCCTCATCACTGCGGCCCCACGCTCCGCGCCGCGGCTAACGGCCGGTTGGAGGCCAGAAACTTTCCACCGCTCTCTTTCACGATAAACATCGCCCCGCCGGTCAGCCGCTCGAATCGCGCGCGCTCGGGACCGTTGAACACCGCGTAATAGCGCTCGGGACTCCGCCAGCGCCGCGCGAATTCGCCGTCGTCAATGAACACGTTGGGCGCGCCGGGCGCGTACGAGCCATATTCCAGGTTGACCTTACGACCGTTGAGCAGCAGCGCGCGCCGGTTCGCATAAAAGAAGACGGACGAGAAGGCATAGTATTGATCATCGACGATCAGTTCTCCTTCGGGAACGTCCAGGAGAGCCGCCGCGAGCGTTCGCGACCCGAGATAGGGATCGAAAACGACCAGCGCCGACCGCGCGGCATGGAAGAACAACGCCATCATGAGTGCGAGCGCGATCAGCGCGCGCGATGGCTTCAACCAGAAGGCCGCGGCCCCAACCGCGCATGCGACCAGCGCGAGACTGAGCGGCGTCCGCAGGTAGGCGAACGACAGCCCCGTCAGGTCCAGCATGTGGCCGAGCGAAAGCGTGTAGAGTTCCGGATTCTGTCTCAGCGCCGAGGAGATATCGCCGGAGACGGCGACATCCCGCACCGCCCAAAGGATGAAGGCGATGGCGATGCACGCCGCGGCGGCGATGGCGCCGGCCGCGCGCGCCCCCCAGCGGACCAGCGCGCCATTGGCCGCGATGGCAGAGCCGAGCAGCAGCGCGAGCGCCGGGTAGGCGGGCATCGAGTAATACTCCTGGGTGGTCGAAAAGGTGAAGAACAGCAGCAAAAACAGCGCCCAGCAGGCGGCGAGCAGGCGCGTGCGCGAGGCGCGGTCCGGAGCGCGGTACTTAAGCCTGAAGACACCGGCCAGGAACATGCTCCAGGGAAACAGCCACAGCAGGTGAAAGAGCCAGAACCAAAGCCGCGGGACAGTGTTGTAGTCGCGCGGGTAGCGCAGGTTGAGGAAGCGCAGCAGGTGCTCGTTCACAAAATAGAACCAGAAGAAGCCCCGGTACTGGCCGGGCCCGCTGCTCAGCGTGAAATCAAAGTAAGGCGGATTGCGCAAGGTCGCGAGCACGTACCAGGGCGCGGCGATGGCCAGCATGAGCACGAGTCCGGCCGCCGGCCGCATCCGGCGCACGATCTTCCAGGCAAAGAGCGGCCGGTTGACCAGCAGGTACAACAAGACACCTGCCATCGGGAACACGATGGCAATCAAGCCCTTCAGCAGCAGCCCGGTCCCAAGGCAGACCCAGAAGACGAGTGCCCACCAGCCGGGATGCGGCTCGCCATCCTCCTGCACGCGCAGAAACGACCACATCGCCAGCGTGACGGCGAGCGTCAGCGTCACGTCGGGAATCTGGATGCGTGTGAAGAGGAACAGGCCCACGCAGGTCGCGATCACCAGACCGGAATAGAATCCCGCCGTGCGTCCGAACGCCCACGCTCCGAACATCGCGGTGACCCAGGCGAGCAGCACCGCCGAGAGGGCCACCGGGATACGCGCCGCCCAGTCGGAGACGCCGAAAAGGCCGTACGAGCCGGCCATGAGCCAGTAGATCAGCGGCGACTTCTCGAGATAAGCGACGCCGTTCAGCCGCGCCGTAACCCAATCGCCCGACTCCAGCATATTGCGCGCGATCTGTGCCTGCACGGCATCGACGTCATCCATCAGCCCGGGAGGGCTCGGCACACAGCCGAGATAGATGGCTGAAGCCAGCAGAATGACCGTGAGAAGTTCTCGCGACGGGCGCAACCAACCAGCTTAGCGGGAAAGCCGGGACGGAATCAGCCGGACCGCTGTTGTGCACTGTTGTGCACGCGTCACCGCGCTGCCCCGCTCAGATCCGGTGAAAGCCCTTGAGGATGTCGGTGGTCGAGTAGCGCAGCGCCACCGGCCGGCCGTGCGGGCAGCTCATGGGGAACCGTGTGGAAGCGAGCCGGCTGAGCAGCCACTCCATCTTCTGTTGATCGAGCCGGGTATGGATCTTGATTGCCGCGCGGCAGGCGATGGAGGCTGCAATCCCGCGCCGCACGTCATCCGCCGATAAGCCTCGCAACTCGGCATCCGCGACTTCCAGAATCTCGAACACCAGTTTCTCGACGTCCGCCGGAGTGACGCCGGCCGGAGCCGCCTTGACCGCGATGGTCCGGTTACCGAAGGGCTCGGTTTCGAACCCCGTCGCGTTCAACTCTTCGGCGATGCGCGCATACTGCAAGTGCTGCGCTGCCGAGAGCTCGACCAGCATCGGGATGAGGAGTCGCTGGGTCTCCACGGCGCCGGCCATGCGCTCGGCCAGCACCTTCTCGAACAGGATGCGCTCATGGGCCACGTGCTGGTCGATGATCCAGAGGCCGTCGCGGCCGGCCGCAATGATGAAGCTGTCGTGGATCTGACCGAGCGGACGCAGGTCGCCGAGTCCGGCCATGCTCTGCGGCGCCACGGGCAGGTCGTCTCCCGGAAAGCCGCCGTGCGTCTCCGGGACGGGCAGCCTCGCCGGCGCGGGGTCAGCGGAACCGGACCGTTCCACCGCGATCGCCCCATCGCCGAAATGGAACCGCGGCGGCGGAGCCGGCGGGGGCCGCAGCGTGACGACGGGCAACTGCTCGCCGCCTCCCGGCTCGAAACCGAAACCACCCGCTTCGGCGAGAGCGGAATTCTCAAGCGCCTGCGTAAACTCCGAATACGGGAGATCCGCCGCCGGCTGCGGACTGCCCGGCTGCGGCGCCGCCGACACCGGCCGGCGCTCCATGAGCAGTTCTCTCAGCGTGTCCCGCACAAAGTCGTGCACGAAGGTTGCGTGATGAAAGCGCACCTCCGTCTTCGACGGATGTACATTCACGTCGACCTCTTCGCAATCGAGATCGAGGAACAGGAGAGCGAACGGGTAGCATCCCGCCGGCATGAGGTTGTGATAAGCAGCCGAGAGCGCATGCAGCAGCAGCCGGTCGCGGATCAGGCGCCCATTCACAAACAGGTAGATCGAGTTGCGGTTGAGTTTTTGCACCTGTGGCCGCGAGACGAATCCGCGGAGACCGAATACACGCTCAACCGGCTGGTCGTCTTCCGGCCCGGCCGGCAGTTTCAGTTCACGCTCCCGGTATTCGAGCTCGATGAGTGCCTCGAGCACCTGCGCCCGAAACACCTGGTACACCCGGTCGCGCAGAGTCTCGACGGGGGTGACGGCAAGCAGCTCGTTGGTGCCGCTGCGAAGCTGAAACGTCTTCGCCGGATGCGCGAGGCTGTAGTGGGTCGCAAGTGATGCGACGTGCGCCAGCTCGGTTTGCTCGGTGCGCAGAAACTTGCGCCGTGCGGGAACGTTGAAGAACAGATCGCGCACGGTCACCACGGTGCCCGCGGCCAGGCCCGACTCGTCGCAGCGCAGCAATTTGCCGCCGGCGATCTCCACCGTGGTGCCGGTGGTCTCGCCGGCCGACCGGGTCTCGAGCAGCAGGCGCGATACGGACGCGATGGACGGCAGGGCTTCTCCGCGGAAGCCCAGTGTCGCGATTGCCTGCAGATCGGCAACGTCGCGCAGCTTGCTCGTAGCGTGGCGCTCGAACGCGAGCATGGCGTCATCCCGCAGCATGCCGCAACCGTTGTCGGCGACGCGGATCAACCGCCGTCCGCCGCTCTCAACCTCGATGCGGATCTCGGTCGCACCGGCATCGAGTGAATTCTCGAGAAGTTCCTTGACCACCGAGGCGGGCCGCTCGACCACTTCGCCGGCCGCGATCTTGTTCGCGACCGTGTCCGAGAGTATGTGTATGCGTCCCAAGCAACTTCAGTGTACAGGGTTGCCGCGAGGGCGACGGCGGCGAGAAATGTGAGTAATTTCTCTCCGTAAAAGTGCCGAACACGGCCGGACAGTGGCGGGCGCCGGGAGCGAGTTGCAGGCAGCCGGCCGTGTGTTGACCCGGTCTTACCAGCCGGGGGTTGAGTGTCGGGTCCGCCGCAGCGATCGGGCGGGGCAGCCGGTCCAGCCAGAAACGCCGTAGAATAAAATGAGCAAACCTTGGAGGGTGGAGTGCGCGCGATTTTCTTGATCGGAGGTCTGGCGGCAACCGCTTTCTGCCAGGATCCGGTTTTCGATCCCAACGAAAAACTGGAGAAGGCTCACCGGCCGCTGATCCAGCCACCGCGCGCCCGGTCGAAGACCGCCGCCGAAGTCACGGCAGAGGTGGCGCGGCGGCTACCGGCCAGCACGGCCGCGACCCAGGAGCTTGCAGTCCGCAGTTTTGTCGACCGTCATATTTTGGGCCGCATGAAGCGCGACGGCGTGCCGCACGCGCCGCTCGCATCGGATGAAGAGTTCGCCCGCCGCGCCTGGCTCGATGCCACCGGCCGCATCCCGCCCGCCGGCGAGCTGGCCGCCTTCCTCGAAAGCAAGGATCCGAACAAGCGCGACAAGCTGATCGACCGGCTGGTGGGCAGCGACGCATTCATCGATAAGTGGACCTTCTACTTCGAAGACCTCTGGCGCGCCGGGCAGCGCATGGGGCCCGGATTGAACCTGTTCCACTTCTGGGTTCGCGAGTGGCTGAAGCTCGACCGCCCCTACAACGAAGTCGTCAGCGACCTGCTCACGGGTGCCGGCAAGACCAGCTTCTCCGTGCCCGGGGGCCTCTACTACGCGCGGGATTTCGTCAAGGCGAAAGACGACCCCGACGCGGTAGACGCGCACGACCTGGTCAATCAGCCGGATACGGTTGACGAATTCACGATCACCTACGGCAAGGTATTCCTGGGAATCAATTTTGCATGTATCTCCTGTCACGATGGCCGGTATCACCTGGAGAAGGTCAATCTCTTCCTTGCGGGCAAGACGCGCCAGCAGTTTTTCCAACAGGCGGCGTTCTTCGGCAAGACACGACAGATCATGAACTGGGAGAACGGCTCGCAGGCGAACACGGAGTACACGGTGGATGATCTTGGGCCCGGATATGACACAAAGGCCGAGAGCATCGTGCGGGTGCCGCGCACAACCGGCAAGGACGGCCGGCGGATGATCGAGCCGCGCTTTATTCTCACGGGCGAGGCGCCGGGCGAAAGTGAGAACCGGCGCGACGAGCTGGCGCGCATGCTCACCGGTCATATCCAGTTCGCGCGCGCTTTCGCGAACAGGATCTGGGCTGAGTTCATGGGCTTCGGGATCGTCGAGCCGGTGGACGAATTCGACCTGGCGCGCTACGATCCGGCAAACCCGCCGCCCGCGCCGTGGAGCCTGCAGCCGTCCAATCCCGAGCTGCTGGACGCGCTCGCCCGGGACTTCGCCGCAAACCACTACAGTTTCCGGCATCTGGTCAAGGCGGTGATGAAGTCGAGCGCGTATCAGCTTTCGTCGCAGTTTCGCGGCGAGTGGAAGGACGACTACGCGCCGTATTACGCCCGAAAGTTCGTGCGCATGCTGTCGGCAGCCGAGTTGCACGACGCGATCGCGCTCGCCACCAGCAGCCCGGGAGTGCCTACGACCCGTGAGGACAAACCTGAAATGGTGATGCAGATGGCGGAGCCCAAAAAGGCCGGCCAAGAAGTTCAGAACTTCCTGCGCGTGTTCGGGCAAAGCAATCGTGATGAGATGCCGAAGAAGACGCCGCCTTCGTCCCTGCAGGCGATGCTGCTGATGCAATCCAAGCTGGTCACCGACGGCGTGAAGGCAGGCGGCGGCACCGCCATCGAGCAGTTGCTGAAAGAGACGGCGGACGACCGGGATCTGGTTGAGAAAATCTATCTGGCAACGGTCTCCCGCCGGCCGAGCGAAGCCGAACTGGGTGTGGCTTTGCGGACGCTCGGCGCGGACCGCCGGAGGGGCGCAGAGAATCTGCAGTGGGCTCTGATCAACAGCCCGGAGTTCATCTTCAATTATTGAGGCGCCATGGAGAAGAAAGTAAGCGACGTTCTCCCTGCCCGGCGTGAGGTCTTGAAACTGGGCGGCTACGGGCTGCTCGGGGCTTTTGCCGACCAGGCGTTATGGCCAGTGCAGGCGCGCGCCGCCGGCCGGTCTAATCCGCGGGGCACGGCGCGGTTCTGTGTGCTGATTGAGCTGGCGGGCGCGATCAGCCATATCGACACCTTCGACTTCAAAGAAGGCGAGGGCACGCCGAAGGACCTCGACGTGGCGCAGGTTCGCAACGAGCTCTACCTGTCGCGCCGGCTTTTTCCCGAGCTGTCACTGGAGATGGACAAGGTCGCGATCGTGCGCTCGCTCAAAAGCCACGAAGTCGTGCACTTCCGCGGCCAATACTACACACAGGCGGGACGGCCGTTGAACCCCGTGCAGGCGCCGGAGATCCCGTCGGTGGGGTCGGTAGTCTCGCACGAGTTCGAAGCCGCGCGGCGCGAGACCGATACCTTCCCAACCTATGTCGGCTGCAACCTGGACACTTCGGGATGCGGCGCGCTCTCGACCGGCTTTCTGCATCCGCGCCATTCGGTGCTCGATATCGATCTGAGGACAGGCGGGGGCGCAACGGCGCTCGATGGCGAAGCGCTGAAGCTGCTCGAAGAGCGCTACCGGCTGCTGGGGGCACTGGACCAAGTCATGGCGCCCCAGCGCAGCGGCCGCGACCGCAGGTTCGGGAGCTTCGGGAGTTTCCAGGAGAGCGCGTACCGGATCCTGGGCGATCCACGCTGGCCCGGGGTGTTCCAGATGACGGCCGCGGAGAAGCAGCGCTACGGCGACAACCAGGTCGGGCTCGGATGCCTGCTCGCACGCAACCTCGTCCGGGCCGATGCCGGCACGCGCTACATCCATATCGTGCATCCCGACTGGGACCACCACAAGGCGATCTTCGATCCAAAGGCGAAGTCGAACCACTACATCCGCTGCAACGAGGTCGACCGCGCGATGGCGAGCCTGCTGGGCGACCTCGCGGGGGCGGCTTCACCCCGGCAGCCCGGTAAAACGCTGCTTGACGAAACCCTGGTGGTGGTGGCGACGGAATTCGGCAGGGTTCCCGGTCCGCTGAACGGAGTCGCCGGGCGGCACCACTACAATCAGTGCTACCTCGCCCTGTTCGCGGGCGGCAGCGTCAAGGGAGGTCGTATCATCGGCAGGACAGACGCCGCGGGCGAGAAGGTGATCGAAGCCGGGTGGACGCACAAAATGCAGCCGAAAACCGAGAACGTGTACGCCTCCATCTATTCCGCCCTCGGCATCGACTGGCGCAAGGAGATCACGAACACCCCTTCGCGGCGGGCCTACCGCTATGTAGACGTGCTCGGGGCCACCGAGCCGGTCATGGACGACGAAATCGCGGACCTGTTCGTCTGATGCGGCTGCTCGTTGTTGCCGCGGTCACGGTCCACTGCCTGGCCGCCGATCTCACGGACATGGTGCTCATCCCCGCCGGGGAGTTCACCATGGGCCGGACGAAACTCACCGCCGACGACAAGACCAACATGCGCCCGCACGTGCTGCTCGACGACCGGCCCCCGCGGAGGGTGAAGCTCGACGGCTTCTGGCTCGGCATACGCGAAGTGACAAATGAGCGGTATGCCGCCTTCGTCCAGGCGACCGGACACCGTGCTCCCTATCACTGGCAGGGCGGCAAAATCCCCGATGGCACGGAGAAATTGCCCATATACAACGTCGACTGGCAGGATGCAGCGGCTTACTGCGCCTGGACCGGCAAGCGGCTGCCCACCGAAGCCGAATGGGAGCGGGCCGCCCGGGGCGGGAAGGAGGGGCTCGACTATCCGTGGGGGGACAAACCGGATTCAAAACAGGCGCGATTCAACGTGCAGAATGGGCCAGCCGCGGCCGGGCAGTATGCGCCCAACGATTTTGGGCTGTACGACATGGCCGGCAACGTGGCCGAGTGGACCGCCGACTGGTTCGACCGCGACTACTACACCACCGATCACGTGCTGAACCCCAAAGGTCCACCGGCGGGGCGCTACAAAGCGATCCGGGGCGGCGCCTGGTCGGATTCGGCGCCGCGGCTCAAGGTTTTCTTCCGCAATTGGGTGCGGCCGAGTCAGCGTACGCCGAACATCGGCTTCCGCTGTGCGTGTGCGGCAAACGCCGCGCCGTAACGGCTGGGCGCGCCCGAAGCACTGGCTCGGCAGCGCTCTGAAAACACAGCACGAGCCGTGAACCTTAGCGAGCGCGGGACGTGACAGGAGCTGTTTCGGGCCAACCGGATGAAGAGGCGCTGACTACGGGCGAGTGGGGGGCTCGCTGACGGCGCGTTTGGGCTCGAGGAACTGGTCGGGAAGGGGTTTTGGGGGAAATCAGATTGAGAATCTTAGGGTTGGTATACCACAGAGGCGTACAGGGGATCAACCATTGTTCCTCGAGCCTCAGCGATTTCGCAAACCCACTTCGGAAGCGCGCTAACCGCAAGCAGGGAAGACATTTTGTGCGGAAGTTCCGCGGGCCGGCCTTGTAAAGGCGGGTTTGGCCTTCGGCAGAACGGGTT
>JACOTZ010000348.1 GCA_016178155.1 Acidobacteriota bacterium | reverse complement strand
ATACGTGCGCGACGGTAATTTCGAGCTGTTGTACGATCTCGAACGCGATCCCGGTGAGCGCCTGGATCTCGGGTACCGGCACCCGGAAAAACTGCGCGACCTGCGCGCCGCCGTCGCCGGCTGGGAGGCCGACCTCGCCCGTAACCCGCCGCCGCACGTCGTGAAGTGAGGCGTTAGCTACTTTCCGGCGCAAAAATGCCGTTTTCGCCTGAAGACCACTCCCTAACGGTCGTGGCTCAGCCGAGCGTACTCCCTACGCTGATTTGACGGCACTTTACTGAGCCGCGCGTGTCAGCAAGCGGTTCGAAATGCTCAGATTTCCTCGCCTGGTGAGCAACTGCCCGAATGTATCACTTGTATGTCGCGCGGCCTATGCGGCGGTCAGCCGCTGCCTTCCGCCTTTCTTCTGCTATGCTGGCTTCCGAAACCGTGTACAGCCGGCACCATCGCAAAGCGCGCCTCCTCTTCGCGCTTTCCGACGTCATCCTGACCGCACTCGCGTTTGAGGCCGCCTATCAGACTCGCGCCTGGCTGCCCTTCGACAACACGTTCTTCCTGATCGTGCCCATCAAGGCGCTGTTGCTCGGCTGGACGGTTCTTACCTGGGTCCTGCTCGGCTACTGGCTCGAGGTCTATGACCGCCTTGATTCAGCGCACCCGCGCGTCATCCTGCGCGATACCTTCCGCCAGTGCATGCTGGGCTTCATCGTCGTGGTGCTACTCGAGTTTCTGCTGCGGCTTGATCTCAGCCGCGCCTTTCTGGTGCTGTTCATCGCTTACAACTGGTCTTTCCTGTGCCTGTTCCGCTGGAAGGCGGGCAAGGTTTTAGGGATCATTCGCCGCGAGTTCGCGGGGCCGCACTATGTGATGGTGGTCGGGCTGGGCGAGCGCGGCCGGCGCATCGGCGACATCCTCGAGCAGTCCGGGGCGTATGGCATCCGGCTCATCGGTTTTCTCTCCGACGGCAAAGAACCCGTGGCTGAACAGGTTTCGCTGCGGCAGGACTACCCCGCGCGGCCACTGCACGAGTTGCCCCTGCTGCTGCGGCAGCAGGTGGTCGACGAGATCATCTTCGCGGTGGAAAGCGCGCGGCTGCCGGACCTCGAGGCGGCCTTCCTGCTCTGCGACGAGGAAGGCGTGCGCACGCGGGTCGCCGTCGACTTCTTTCCGCACGTCAACAGCGAAGTCTACCTCGACCGGCTCGGCTCCTCGCCGCTGCTGACCTTCGCCGCCGCGCCTCATGACGAGATCCGGCTGCTGGCCAAGCGCGCGATTGACGTGGCGCTCGCGAGCGCGGCGCTGTTGCTGCTGGCCCCATTCATGCTGCTGGTGGCCGCGCTGATCCGGGTGACTTCGCCGGGTCCGGCGATTTTCCGCCAGGTTCGCTGCGGCCTGAACGGCCGCCGCTTCACGTTCTACAAGTTCCGCTCCATGTGCGACAACGCCGAGGACCTCAAGGCCTCGCTGCGCCACCTCAACCGCAAGCGGACCGTCTTTAAAATTCCCGACGATCCCCGGCTCACGCGCATGGGGCGCTACATGCGCAAATTCTCAATTGACGAGTGGCCGCAGTTGTGGAACGTGATTCGGGGCGATATGTCTCTGGTAGGCCCGCGGCCGGCCGTGCCCGAGGAAGTCGAGAACTATCTGCAGTGGCAGCGCCGCCGGCTGCGCATGCGCCCCGGGCTGACCTGCCTGTGGGCGGTCAGCGGCCGCGACAACCTGGACTTCGATACCTGGATGAAGCTCGACATGCAGTACATCGACAACTGGTCGCTGGTACTGGACTGGAAGATCATCCTGCGCACGATTCCGCAGGTGCTGCTGGGCAAAGGGGCGCATTGATGCATCTCATACCGACACAGGAGGAAGTGGTCGAGCTGATGCGGGAGACCAAGGCGCTGCGCCGGGGGCATTTCGCGTACCCGAGCGGTCTGCACTCGACCGATTACCTGCAGGTGGCGCTCGCCATGCGCTACTACCAGCACGCCAAGGTGCTCAGCGTGGGACTCAGCCGGCTGGTGAGGGCGAACAACGAGCTGCGCGCCATGATTCCGGAGCTCTCCATCGTTGCGCCGGCCACCGGCGGACTTCCGGTCGCCTATGGCGTCTGCGAAGCCTTGCGCGCGCACCAGGTCTACTGGGGCGAGCGCGAGCATCCGGACCAGCCTATGCGGTTCCGCCAGCACCTCGAGCAGACGCCCGGCGAGAAGGTGCTGCTGGTGGATGACATCCTGCGCACGGGGCGCAAGCTGAGTGAACTCAAGGAGCTCGTGGAATCGAAGGGCGCCGAGGTGGTCGGCCTCGCTGTCATCGTGTATCAGCCCACGCCGCGCACGCCGACCTTCGATTCCCTGCCGTTCTTCTACCTGGCAAAGCTCGACGGTCTCTATTACATGGACGCCGCCTCCTGCGATCTGTGCCAGAAGGGCGTCGCCGTGGAGGAGATCTGGGTGTAGCGTGCCGCGGCGCCGGAATTGTAATCTCTTCCGGCGTCTTTAGCGATACTCGATCGAGTGCCCCTTCCCTGCTGTCATGCGATAGACAACTTTGTCCGTCGCGTTGGTCTCTCGTGGTCTGGCGGCGCGGAAATGCGGCGGGGGAGGTAGCCTTCGACTGAGGGAACGGAGAGAACGGCCTTGATGGCTCGAATCGAAGTGAATCCGGCGGTTTGCGGAAGGCAAAGCCCCACCTGTTAACATGTGCTATTGCAACTGAGTTGCAATTTGGGCCATTTGGAGTACACACATGCCAGTATCACTTCGTCTGCTGATGTCCGCTCTGCTTACGGCGGCATTTTCACACCTGCCAGGCCAGACCGTCCGCAATTATTACATCGCGGCGGAGGAGGTCGTCTGGGACTTCGCGCCAACAGGGCTGGACCTGGTTCACGGCGGTGCCCTTCCTTCTCCCTGGGCCGGCTATACGCGATGGAAGAAGACTCGCTACATCGAATACATGGATGCCTCTTACCGGACGAAAAAGCCTCAGCCCGCCTGGCTCGGTGTACTTGGCCCAATTATTCGGGCGGAGGTGGGGGACATCGTCAAGGTTCATTTCCTGAATCGCGCCAGCGGCTATTACGGCATGCACCCCCACGGTTTCCGTTACGACAAGGACAGCGAGGGCGCCCAGTACGCGCCGGCCGGAGCAGGTGCGCAAATTGCCCCGGGCTCGAGCTTCACCTATACCTGGGTAGCCGACGAGGACAGTGGACCGGGGCCTGGGGATCCGAGTTCACTCGTCTGGTGGTATCACTCCCATGTCAACGAGCCGCAGGAAACCAACCTCGGGCTGCTGGGACCGATCATCATCGTGGCCAAGGGCATGGGACGGGCTGACCTTACCCCCAAGGACGTGGATCAGGAGTTCGTCACCGCGTTTTTCATCTTCGACGAGGACAAGGGAAAAGAGCGCGGCCTCATGCACAGCATCAACGGCTACATATTCGGCAATCTGCGGGGCTTGGCGGCGAACAATGGTTCGAAAGTGCGCTGGTATCTGCTGGGAATGGGCAACGAGGTGGATCTTCACACCGCGCACTGGCACGGCAAGACGCTCCGTTATCGGAGCCGCCAAACAGACGTAGTCGAGCTTTTGCCGGGCAGCATGGCGGTGGCCGACATGAAAGCTGACAATCCGGGCACGTGGCTCTACCATTGCCACGTGGCCGATCACATTGACGCCGGCATGATCACGACGTACAGGATCGACTGACCCGTGCGAGCGATCGCCCGGAGGCCGGCTCCGGCGCGGTCCGCGAGCGGTTGACTCTGAACTTCGAGTTGAGAACGGCTTGCCACGCCGGCCCGATTCTGTTCACTCTGTCCTGACCGGCGCGTTGCGTGGGGCGGAGGCCTTCGTCCCCGCGCCCGAACGCGGCCGGCGCGACTCGAGCATCCCCATCCCGAGCAACTGCGGCCCGCGTTCACCACGTGCGTGCCCCCGTAACCGGCAGCGCCCAGCGCACTCGACCACAGCGCCGCGCGGCCACATCCAACACGAAGAACCGCAGTGGGCCTGCGGCAACCCAGGCGTTTGCGCGTTACGTATCTCGACCAGGAAGCAGCCACTCGACAGGAAGAGTGATGCCGGCGCGCCACAGCACGACGCAAACCCCTACCAGTACAGCTTCAACCCGAACTGCATGATGCGGCGGGCGCCGGCGGAGGTCACCCAGCCAAAATCGGTCGTTCCCACGGTCTGCGCTGGCACGTCGAACCGGGGCGTGTTCGTGAAATTGAACATCTCCCAGCGGAACTGGAGCCGCCAGCGTTCGCCATAATTGAAATTCTTAGCCAGCATCAGGTCGAACAGCACTGATCCGGGTCCGTACACACCCGGCAGCGTACGCGAGGCATTGCCCAACGTGTACAGCGCCGGAACGGCGAATGCGGCGGGATTCAGCCATTCCAGTCCCCGGCTGCCGTTGGTCAGCGGTAGACCTTTGTTCGGCGAAACCAGGTTCGAGCTGACCAGATCCGGACGCAGCGTTCGCCCTCCAGCCGAATCGCCCAGCACCACGCGCGGCCCGTTGAGCACTCCGACGCCAAAGGGAGAGCCGGAGCGCAGCGTCCCGATCGTTGATACCTGCCATCCCCCCGCCGCGGCGTTCAACAGCGGCTGCCAGTTCGTCCCCAATTTGCGGCCGCGGCCGAAGGGCAGATCCCAGATCGGCGCGACCACCAGCCGGTGCGGAATCGTGTAGTTGGATGCCGAGCGCTCCCCGGCGCGATTGTAAATGTCCTGTACCGAGTCGTTATCGCCCGACGAGGTGTCTCCCACCGCCTGCACATTATCGATCCAGGTCGTGTACGTGTAAGCCAGCGTCAGGCCGAGGCCGTTTTGATAACGGCGCTCCACCTTCAGCGTCCCGAGCCAGGCGTTCGAAAGCCCCCAGTTCGGAGTTCGGACGTTGATCGAAGGAGCATTACCGCTAAAGATCCTCCACGGCCGCAGCGATAGCTCGCTGGCACCCTGGCCGAGCATGGGCAGATCCTCAGCTCGGATCTGGTTGATGTTCTGACCGGCGAACGGCGCGTGCCGGCCGAGCGTTCCGATTACGCCCACCTCGACGAACCAGCCACGGAAGCTGGTCTGCACATTCAGGTTCAGGCTGTGCGAGTACTGCGTCACGCGTGCCTCGTCGAAGAACCGGATTTCGGAGATTGCGTACGGTGTGCCGCGAAAGCCGAATGAGGAGGTTAAGGCGGATTCCGGCGCAGAAGTGATCGCGCCGGGCGGAATCCCCTGTCCGAGCGTGAACGGCACCGGGTGCGATACCTGGTAGCGCTGGCTGAGACCAAGAATCGGCTGCTGGATGAAGGCCGCGTCGTATGGATTGCCGTAGAAGATCCCGTAGCCGCCGCGCAGCACGGTATTCGTGGCCCACGGCAGCCGCCAGGAAAAGCCGAATCGCGGTGCGAAGTTGTTCGTGTCCCAACGATTGAGGTATTTGCCCTTGCCATCCCGACCGGCGAACGTGACCGCCCCGACGGCATCCGCCGGTATCCCGTTGCTTCCGGCCAGCGGGGCCGGGCAGAACTGGCAAAAGCCATGCCACCGGTCGGCCACTTCAAAGACCGGAGTCTCCACTTCGTACCGAATGCCGAAGTTCAAAGTGAGCCCCGGCGTCACCTGAAGGTCGTCCTGAAAGTAGCCGGCGTAGTGATGGATGCGCAAGCCGAAGCTCGGCGTTACGTTCACGCTCGCGCTGTTCAACCGCCCCAGCAGGAAATCCGCAAATGGCAGTCCCGTGCGCGCGATAGCCTGGCCATTCGCGTTGTAGCCTTGGGTAAAGCGCCCGTTGAATCCGTAGACGCCCCCTTCCTGGCTACGGCTGTTCTCGTTACCCTGATAGTAAGTGGACATGAATCCCCACTTGAACGTGTTGCGCCCGGCGATCTTGGTGAAGTCCACCTGGTAATCGAACTGACTGAGCGGCGCCAGCCGATTGTGGTTGCCCGGGGCGCCGATTTGCGTTACCGGAGTCAGGCCTCCGCCGAAATTCAGCCGCGGAAACGCGCGTCCGGCGATGGGGGCCACGCCTTTGATCCCGAACTTCTCGGAATAATTCGTTTCGCAGCAGTCTCCGCTGCGTCGCCGGATCCACACCCGGTTCCATCCCGCCAGAAACTTGCCCAGAAATGTCGGTGAGAAAGTCACGTCGGTCACCAGGGAGATGTTGTGACGGTGCCAGTCGAACGCCACCGCATCCGGATCGGACACGCTGTAGGCGGGCGCGGGCTGCGTATGCTGTTCCTGTCCGGGCTGGCCGAGCCAGCGGCCGAACATGCGCACGGTATCCGTCCAGGCATGGTCGATTCGGAGGGTGTGATACTCGAGGCTGTCGCTCACCACGCTATTCTGCTGGAAGTTGCCGGCGTAATTGTCCACATTGTTTGGCGGACGGCTGGGCCCTGGGATCGCTCCGCTGGCCAGCACGGCGCGCGCCACCGGATCGATGCGGTTCAGGGGAATCACGTTGCCTGGAAATGGAGACGTGCCGCGCGGCGCCGCGAACGTGCCCGAGCCGCTGCTTGGATCATGGATGGGGACCACCACGGTCGCGTTGCCCGCGCGGGCCGTCGCTCGCGAGAAATCGCCCTGCTGGAACTCCGGCAGGCCCACGCTGCGCGTGCGCACCTCCGCCTCCCGCTGCCGCTGGGCTTCGAGATTGTAAAAGAAGAAGGTCTTGTTGCGGCGAATGGGGCCGCCGATCGTTCCGCCGAAGTGGTTGCGGATCAGCTTGGGCTTGGTGTCATTGCCCCAACCCGCGGCGTCGAGCTTGTTGTTGCGCAGAAACTCGTAGAGGCTGCCGTGAAACCGGTTGGTACCGCTCTTGGTCACCGCGTTGATAAAGCCGGCCGAACTGCGGCCATATTCGGCGCCCATCGCGCTCACCTGCACGGTGAACTCTTGCATCGCATCGATGGGAGGCGCCATTTCGATGTTCGCGACTGCAAATCCTCCGCGCGAGTTTGTGACCCCGTCCAGCAGCGCCTTCGCCGATTGGCCCCTCCCCCCGCCGATCGACACCTCTCCGCCGTCCATGCCGCTGGTCATGAAGGCGCCGGGCACTAAATTCACCAGCCGGAATACGTCGCGGCTGGGCATCGGCATCTCCAGGATCTGTTCCACCTGGACCGTGGCTTTGACCGTACCGGTTGTAGTCTCCACCTGTAAGGCCGTTCCGGAGACCTGGACGCTTTCCGTAACCGCCCCTACCTCGAGCTGCACCGGCTGTGTGACCGTGGCGCCGGCGTTGACGCGGATTCCGGACAGATCCGCTCGCCTGAATCCCTGCGCCTCAACCGAAACCTGGTAGCCGGCCGGGTTCAGGTTGGGAAACAGGTAGGCGCCCGTGGCGGACGTCTCCGTAGTCCAGGTGATTCCGGTGGACTGATTCGTGGCCACCACCTTGGCGGCGGGAACCACCGCTCCAGTTGGGTCATGGACGACGCCGGTTAAGACGCCGGTCGCGGCCTGGCCGAAGGCGGCGCTCGCAAAGACCAGTACAGAGGCGAGAAGACGAAACGGCATGAACCACCTCCCACGAGGATTCGTCGCACTCTACGATTCAGAGCAGATCATCCATTTCGAGTTCCAGTCAGTATACGCCGATTCGACGGCGGCGGGGTGAAGATATGCCTCCCTGTTTTGTGAAACGTGGGTGACAGCGGTTCATTTCGAAGCGCCCACCTGTTATCAACGGGAGCGGTCCCGTTCTCACAGCACGTCGGCAAAGACAAAGCCGTCGCGCTCGACGATTTCGCCTGTCTGAACGTTCAGCGGGCTCGAGAATACCGGCGCATCAAAGACGAAGGTGTGGAATTCGCCGTTCTCGCCGCACGCGTCGACTGAAGGCGGCAAGGCAGCAAGGAAAGCAGTATCGAAATCGCGGCCCGCGCAGGCGCGGTCCAGCTTCCGAGGATCCACGCAGGTGACCTTTGCCTTTACGCCGGCGCGGATCATATCTCGGGCAAGCTCCGGCGTAGGCAAGCTCCATATCGGGAACAGGGGATCGAGCCCGCTGCCTTGCAGTTGCCGCTCGCGGTACTCGCGAATGTCCCGAAGGAACAGGTCCCCGAAGGCAATGGCGGTGATCCCCTCCACGGCAGCGCGCCGGCATGATGCCGACATCAGTTCTTCGTACACGGCGTTGGAGCATGGCCACGGGAGTTCGATCGGCCACAGCGGCAGCCCCGTGCGTTCGGCCTGGGCTTCGACCAGCCGGCGGCGAACCGCATGCATGGCGACGCGGTCGGCCGCAAGATTGAAGGTTGTGATCAGGGCCGCCACCTCGATCCCGGGCGTTTGCCTGAGAACGTGCAGCGTCCAGGCGCTGTCTTTGCCGCTGCTCCAGGAAAGCGCGACGCGGTTCACGCGGCCGAGACTCCCGCGCCGCGGGCGTCTTTCATCCAGAGCCAGTGGCGCCCCTGGGCCGGCTCGGCCGAGATCACCCCGTGCAGGATTTCCGCGAGTATCTCCGCGCTGCGGGTAATGGTCATGCCCGACCGATTGAAGAAGAGGTTGCCGTCCGCGAATGCGACTTTGCCGGTGCGCACGGCGCGCAGCGCATTCCACCAGGGATAGCGCTCGAGCACCGGCAGCTCACGCGCGGCACGCTCGAGCGCGAACCCGCACGGCGCCACCACGAGGTACTCGGGGTCGGCAGCCTTCACCTGCCCGGAGGCAATCGCGGAGGAATGTTGGCCTCGCTTGCCGAGCAGCAGATCGCCGTTGGCGGCGTCCACCAGCTCAGGACCCCAATTGCCCATGGGGAAGACCGGATCGGCCCACTCGAGCATCACGATCGAAGGGCGGCGCAAGGGCGCAGTGATTGCGCGCAGGCGATCCAATCGCGCCCGTTCGCGCGCGACCAGTTCATGGCCGCGCGTTTCCAGACCGACCGCACGCGCAACCTCCACCATGCTTGCAAAGATGCCGTCGAGGGAAGCGGCAGTGAGTTCGAGCACACGCGCTCCGGGCACGAACGCGCCGCTTCGCTCCACATCCCCCGGAGTCACGGCGCAGACCTCGCAATGCGACTGGGCGATGATGAGATCGGGCGCGAGCGCACGAATGCGGCCGGTGTGAATGCGGTAGAGCGGCTCGCCGGCGCGGATCCGGCGATTCACCTCGCGATCGATCTCGCCGCTGGAGACCGAAATATCAAAAGCAGGTTCACTGCACGCAGGCAGCGAGCGAACCCATGGGGGGGTGTCGCACTCATGCGAGCGGCCCACCAGGAATTCGCCGGCCTCGAGCGCGCACATGATCTCGGTCGCACTCGACAGCAGCGAGACGACGCGCAAGGCTAGGCCGCCTGGGGCTCGGCGCGGAACAGGTGGCGCAGAATTGCGTCGGCGCCGAACAGCGCGGCCGTATAGAATGCATCGCCGGCGAGCTGATTCTGGTAAAACGGAATCGCCGCGGCAAAGCACGAGGCCAGGCCGGCCAGGGTGTGCGGGTAAAGGCTGCCGGTCGCCCAAACGGCGAAGTTGGTCAGCACGAAAAAGGACAGGCTGGAAGCGAGAGCCGCGGGGGCGAGCAGACCAATTCCGGCTTGCTGCCGGCGCAGAACTCTGCCGAGCAGGACGGGAACGAGGAAGGCCGCGTAAACGTACCACATCCCGGCATAGAACCCGAGGACGGCGTCACTGGCCAGGAGCGCCAGCATGGTAGCCAGCACAGCGGAACGCAGCTTCGCGGACCGCGCCCCGGCATACAGGCCGATGGCCATCATGGGAGTGAAATTCCATGGGTGCGGCACAAGCCTCGCGCCGGCTCCGAGTGCAATCAGGGTCGCAGTGATTCGCTTGCTCAACAACTCCGTTCGCTCCATGAGAACTCCATTCTAACGCGCATCGTTCTCTAACGCGCATTGTTCCGCGCGAGCGTCAGCGCGAAGGCGCCCCCTGCTCTCGGCGACAGCGGACGATGCCACAGCACTGGGCCGACGCTTGCTGCGTCGCAGGGCTGGCCGAGGTTCGTCACCACCACTCCCTGACGGTCGTGGCTCAGAACGCTTCCGCTGATTTGACGGCACTTACTGAGCCGCGCGCGTCAGCAAGCGGTTCGAAATCCTGTCGGTGACGAACTTCGGCTGGAGTCGGGCAGGCGCGGTTCATCCAGACTCATGCGGAGGTCCGCGAGCCATGGGCTGAGCAGCCGGGTGGATACACGGGGGCGGCGCCCGCCTGTGCGGACCTGCGCACCGGGCGCCGCTCAGTAGACCGAAAAGCTGAAGGAATCGTTGGAGCCGTCGGGAGATAGCGTGTACTCGCCGTTCTCGAGAGGCTCGTCGACTTCCACGCGATACAGGCCGGGCTCGAGCCGGCTCACGACCACGTGGAAGGGGCGCGACGCGTCCTTTGCTTTCTTCGGATTGGTCGGGATGAGGACCTCGCGGTTGCCGTTGCGCACCTCGCATTTGTAGAGCGAGAGCTTCTCGGGTACGAGCTTTTGCGCCTGGATCAGGAAAATCGGCTCGGCCAGCGGGGTGCGGGCGGATGACGCCGCGCCGGTAACGACATAGGCGCTGAAGTCCTTCCTCTCCTCCTCCCGCGCAACCGAGGCCTCGGTCGGCGCCAGATTGTCGGCATGAACCAGGTACGGCAGATCGGGCTTCGGGGGCCGGGGGCCGGTATACTTTTCGGCGGCCCAGCCGCCGGAGGTGGAGCTAATGATCATCAGAAGAGCAGCAAGTGCGCGCATAAGGTCTTTATAACGGACGGACCGGACGGTTCAGTTGTTTCACCCGGCCGAAGCGGGCTGCTCGCGCCCGTCGACGCGGGCCAGGAGCCGGTCTAACTCCTGGTCCTGTACGGGTTTCGACAGGAGGAAGGCCTCAGTACCCTGAAATACACGCGAGGTATCGGT
>JACOTZ010000087.1 GCA_016178155.1 Acidobacteriota bacterium | reverse complement strand
CTCTATTTCGCCCATCCCGAAGCGCGTTACTTCGCCGTGGACCTGATCACGCGCGACCAGGTGGAAAGCTACGCCAAACGCAAGGCCATGGCGATCGCGGAAGTGGAACGCTGGCTGGCGGCGAATTTGGGATATGAGGCGACGTAATACCGCTTGCGGCTTAGCGAAACGATCGCGACTGGCGCAAACGTCTCGCTAAGCCGCAAGCGGCGATCGGACGCTTGCGGCTTAGCCCAACTTCCGCAGTTACGGGTGTAATTGAGTGACAACTCCTGTGTTTTTTGTAGTTCTGGTGCCAAAGTTGGCACTACATTCGGCCCAGGCCGCGCGGCAGCTGGAGGCGTTGCGGCAACTGCAGGCCCAGGTGTTGCAGCAGGATCGTTTGGGCTTGATCGGGGCGGACCACGCAGCGCCAACGCACGTGGCGACCAGCGGTCGTCGGCGCTACCACGTCGGTGCTGTGGATGCGGGCGAACTCTTGCAGCAGGGTCGTCGGACTGTTGCCCAGACCCGCCCGCGCCGACCAGGCTTCCAGCGTCTTGCGCAACACGAACGCCAAGAAGCACACCAGAATATGAGCTTGCACCCGCTCCGCTTTTTGATGCCACACCGGCCGCAGCGCCAAATCGCTTTTCTGGATGCGAAAGGCAGCTTCGGCGTCGGTGAGATGCATGTAGGCACGCCACAATTCCTCCGGTTGCCAGTCGGCCACGGTGCTGCGCAGCACATAGCAACCCTGGCTCGCTTGAGCCCACTCTTCGGCATCGAGCCGACGCGACCAGGACACACGCGCGCCGCCATCGGAGCGTCGCGCCACGGTCACCCGGAACAGTCCCGCCGCTCGGGTGTTCTTGCCCAGCAGCCGGCCGACACGACGCTCGACCTTGCCCACGTCGCAGCGTTGCCGCCCACAGGCGGTGCGGATCTTGGTCAGGCCCACCTCGATGCGACCGACAAAACGCTCGCGCATGGCCTGTTCCTTGGCGGCACGATCAGCGCTGCGACACAGAATGAACGATTCCTCGCCAGGAGCGTCGCCGCAACGTTGCACCTCCAGTCCGTCGCGAACGGCTTGCCAACCGCCGTGACGCACGGCCTGGGCAAACTCCTTGAGCCGGGCCCGCGGCGTGCCGACGATGTAATGCGAACGCCGCTCCTTGAGCCAGTCCAAGGTCGCCTCGAGGACCATGCCGCGATCCAGCACCCAGATGCGTCCGTCGCGGCCATAGCGCGCCTCCATGCGCGTGACGATTTCCTTGACGGTGGTGCTGTCGTTGCGATTGCCGGCGAAGACCTCGTAGCCCAGCGGATAGCCGTCGCGCGTCACCACCAGGCCGATCAACACCTGCTTGCAGTCGGGCCGATGATCGCGCGAGTAGCCGCGTTGCGCTTGCGGGTTGGCAAGCGCTTGGCCTTCGAAGTACGTGCTGGTGATGTCGTAGAGGAGCAGGTCGTACTCCAACGCGAACAGCGTGCCCAGCCGTTGCTTGAGGTGTTCTTCGAGCATCTGCTTGTGCGGCAACAGTTGATCCAAGGCGCGATAGAGGCGGTCGTCGTTGACCTTGTCCTCGGCGATCCCCAGCAGGTCGCCCAAGGCGGTGCGGCGAAACCAATCTTCGGCGATGTGCAGCTCGCTGGACGGTTCGCACAACCGTGCGATCACCAGCACCGCCGCCATCTGGGCCCAAGGAATCTCGGCGCGCCGCGCCGGCAGCAGACACGTCAGCAATTCGTCCAGGCCCACCGCTTGCCACAAGCGCCAACCCAACCAGACATCGCCAAAACGCCGCCCACGCTCCAGACGCAGGCGCCGCAGATCAACCGTGATCGGCTCCTTGGGCAACGGCTCGTCAAACAGCCCCGGCTGCCGCTCGACACCGACGATGGCTTCCGCCAAGGCGCGTGCGCGGACCCGACCGGCGGAGTCGAGTTCCCCGAGCTGGGCCACCGTCTCCTGCCGCACCTTGCGACCGACGCGTACCGAACGCACCAGCCGCCAGTAGGTGTGCGTCTTGCCGTTCTTGGTGACGGTCGTGTGTCGCAGATACATGAGCGGCATCTTGCGCAGCGCGCGCTCGATTTTTCAAGAGGGTAGGTTGGCACTACATCGCCCTGAAGGAAATCCCGCCCAAGAAACAAAGGACTTACGTCGAGAAAGCGGTCGAAAAAAGCTGAATTTTTCTCCCAACTGCGGAAGTTGGGTTAGGGCGGTAGCGAGTGGTGAAAAGCATGAACACAGTCCAGCTTGTCGGCCTGGATTTCGGCACCACGACCAGCAGCGCGGTCGTCGCGGGGGCGGAGTTGTTACAGAATTCCGTCACCGGCCGCATGGAACTGGGCCACGTGCAGGAACGTTTTCGGTCGCCGCTGATCTTCACGCCGTGGCGCGACGAGCGGATCGATGTCGAGGCGATCGAGGGCGCGGTGGCGATCTGGTTGCAGGCCGGCGGCGTCGAGCGTGGCGAGCTGTTCGGCGGCGGGGCGCTGCTCG
>JACOTZ010000367.1 GCA_016178155.1 Acidobacteriota bacterium | reverse complement strand
GAAAGGTAACGAAAGCCGGCTGGCGGAGGCTGTGGATATCACCGCGCCTTGAGCCGCATTCCCGGCGGAGTTCGTTTGCGCGTACTTACGTTTATTGGCCTGGAAAAACAGGGCGGTCCAGTCCCGGCTGTGATCTTTTTCGTGAGTGCTATAATCGCCTACGTCACGCAGTTTATGACCCCGGTCGCCCGACGCGGGTCGATACCGATGCTTCCGGGTTCCGCTGCCCGCGCCAGTGTTGATCGCACCCGCGTACTTCAGAATCACATCATCCGAGAGGTGGCAAAATGAAGATTTTTCTGGATACGGCCAATCTGGACGAGTTGCGCAGGGCCGCCGAGTGGGGCATTGTCGACGGGGTCACCACGAATCCGAGTCTGATCGCGAAGGAAGGCCGTCCAATCGAGGAGCAGATCGCGAAGATCTGCGAGATCGTTGACGGCGACATCAGCGCCGAAGTAGTGGCGACAGTGGCGGAGGAGATGATCCGCGAGGGCCGTCTGCTGGCGAAGATCCATCGCAACGTGGTCGTGAAGGTGCCGTTGACGCGCGACGGCATTCGGGCCTGCTCCATCCTGAGCCGGGAGGCCGTTCGCGTGAACGTCACGCTGTGCTTCCAGCCCGCGCAGGCGCTGCTCGCGGCCAAGGCCGGGGCCTACATCATCAGCCCGTTTGTGGGGCGGCTGGATGACATCGGGCTGGAAGGCATGGAACTGGTCCGGCAGATCGTGCAGATCTATCGCAATTACGGCTTTAAGACGCAGGTGCTCGCCGCCTCGCTGCGGATGCCGAACCACGTGATCGCCTCCGCTCTCGCGGGCGCCGACATCGGGACCATGCCGTTCAAGGTGCTGGACCAGTTGTTCAATCACCCGCTCACCGACCGCGGGCTCGAGCAGTTCCTCAAGGACTGGGGCAAGGTATTTCAGGAGGCGCCGGCCGCACGGTAGGGCACGCAAGGATTGTGCCCGACGGCACAAGTTGTCGTGAGATAATCACATTTCGAACAGGGGTACCGGAAGATGAAGCAAATCATTGCTATATGTCTGTTGGTCGCGAGCTTGGCCGGCACCCTGCCGGCCGCGGAGAAGCCTTCCACGGTGATTCATGTGGTCACCATCAAGTGGAAAGACGGGACCACACCGGAGCAGATTCAGAAGGCCCTCGATGGCGTGAACACGCTCGCCCAGATGTATCCAGGCATCCAGCGAATCTGGACGCGCGCCCTCAAAGTGCAGGGCCCCGGCATGACGCACGCTGTCGTGATGGAATTCGCGAGCGAGAAGGGGCTGAAAGAGTATGCCGACAGCGCGGCCCAGAAGAAATGGTACGAGGTCTACTTGCCCATCCGCGCCGAGAGCATCACGCACGACATTACGAACTGAACCGTTCGGACAGGTTTGACGCAGTCGCGGCCGCCCGCAGTTTGGGCGGCTTCTTTTATTGGCCGCCAGTTTTGGGGGCAGCTCAAGCGCCGGGGCGCACCATGTGGTATCCCGCCTGATATTTGATGATCGCTCCCGGTAGCTGTCGTCCACGCGGCGCTGAAAATACAAGAGAAAAACAAGAGGCGAAAAATACTTTCAAAGGGGACAGGAATCATCCGATGAGCCTGACATGAGGACGGGGAACGCCCGGGTATAGGAAAAACATGGAAGCCAACGAAAAGACACGAGTACTAATCGCCGATGAATTAGGCCTTGTCCGAGAGGGCATCGCCGAACTATGCCGCACATCCGAACGCTACAATGTGGTCCATCTTTGTGCGGACGGAACCTCGGCGTTGCAGATGATGCACGTGTTGTGGCCTGACATTGCCATTCTGGATTTTCACCTCCCGAAGCTTTTCAGCCTGGAGATCGTCCGTAAAATCAGGGAGTTAGACTATCCCACGCGGGTCCTGATCATGTCGTCCCGAGCGGACAGAAAGCTGGTGCTGGAGTCGCTGCGGTGCGGCGCCAACGGCTTTGTTCTCAAGACCGGGTCAGCCCGCAACCTGTTGAAGGCCCTGGAACACATCGAGAAGGGCGGAATTTACCTATCTCCGGAGCTGGAGCTGGACAAGGTCTTTATCTCCTCGCGCAAGAAGGATCCGGAGGACCCACTATCCAGCCTGAGCTCGCGGGAGTATCAGGTTTTCACCATGCTGGTCGATGGCGTGCGGGCCAAGGAAATCGCGGCGCGGCTCGACCTGAGCCCGAAAACCGTGGACACCTACCGCGCCAGCCTCATGCGGAAGCTCGACATCCACGACGTTCCCGGTCTGGTGAAGTTTGCCATCCAGCGGGACCTTACCACGGTCTCGTGAAGTGCGGGTCGCGAGGAGCAAGGTCGAATGCATGGCGTCGATGCCGGTGGCGACGGGGTGATCACTTCACCGGCCGGCCGCTTGCGTCCACCTTGATCTCGATCTCTTTGCCGTCCTTTCGCATGTGGGCCTCATAAAACGTGGCGCCGTCCTCGGTGACGGTCTCCACCAGGAGCAGCTTGCCCGTGCCAATGGATTTCTCAACGGCTTCGCGCGCGGCTGCGGGAATGCTTGCCACGGGGACCGCCTCTTCCAAGCTCACGATCTTGCCGGTTTCGTCGAAGGTTATATCCTTCGTGCGGCCTTTGACCCTAAACTCAGCCTCGTAGCGCGTCAGCCCGTGCTCCGCCTCCCTGGTCAGCCCCTTCAGCGTGGCGCCTTTGCTTTGCGCTGCCACCGCCGCCTGGACGGCGGGCGGCAAATCCTTGAGCTTGACCCTGGTTTCCGAGTCCTGGGCCGTCAACAACCCGGCCAGAGCGGAGGTGAACGCCGCCGAGGCAAAAAACGCACTCTTCATGGGACCGTCCTCCCGGCCAGATGATAGCAACACTTCAGGGGTTGCGCTTGGGGCGGACGCAGTTCCTTTGCGGAGATTCGCGGCTGTCTCGCGGGCCTTGACCAAGTTGGCTGACGGTCATTCCAGCATCGACCGGATGATTCTCTCGTAATCGGGAAAGTATCTTTGGATCACAGGCAGGTCGAAAGAGCGCAGGATGCTCGTGTTCGGCTCGCGGTCCAGCAGGAACTCGAAAGACTTCTCCACGAGCTTCCCGGGCGGCACCCGGCCGCCGGTCAGTTTCCGCCAGTAGTCGGCGGCCATAGTGACCGTGTGCGTCGTCGTGGTGCGCTGTACCACTGTGACCTTGTACCGGGCTTCATCGATCTGCTCGACGGTGATTGCCATGAAGTGTTTTCGAGTATAGCGCCCGCGCCTTTCCGGGGGCTTCGCGCGAGTCCAGAACTGTTGTGACAAATCGGGCCGTCGTTCCCCGCCGTGGCGCACCCGCGGTCCGGTAGGACTGCAATCACGCGGAAGGTGGCGGAGAGAGTGGGATTCGAACCCACGATAGAGTTTCCCCTATACACGCTTTCCAAGCGTGCGCCTTCAACCACTCGGCCATCTCTCCGGGGTCGTGCGGGCCGGAGGCGGGCTCCGGCCCGAGTTGAATCTCTTTTGTCAGTTTATCAGGGGCAGCGGACGCGTCCGGCGCACGGCGGCGAACACATGCGCACATGAGACAATAAAGTTAACGCGTCCTACCGGCGCGCCACAAACCCGCACGGAAAGGTACTCCTGACAGTTTTGCAGAGCAACCCGAGGCGGAATCCGTCTCTTCGCAATATCGCCATCATCGCCCACGTCGACCACGGCAAAACCACGCTCGTCGATGCCATGTTGCGGCAGAGCGGCATCTTCCGCGAGAACGAGGAGGTGGCCGAACGCGTCCTCGATTCCAACGAGCTCGAGCGCGAACGGGGCATCACCATCCTCTCCAAGGCCACGGGCGTCCGCTATGACGGCGTCAAGATCAACATCATCGACACTCCCGGACACGCCGACTTCGGCGGCGAGGTCGAGCGCGCCCTCAAGCTGGTGGATGGCGTCATGCTGCTGGTGGACGCGAGCGAAGGCCCGCTGCCGCAGACCCGCTACGTGCTCATGAAGGCGCTCGAGGCCAAGCTGCCTCCCATCGTCGTCATCAACAAAATCGACCGGCCCGATGCCCGCGCCCAGGAAGTGCTCAACGAGGTTTACGATCTCTTCATCGACCTCGATGCCGCCGAGGAACAGATCGACTTCCCCGTCATCTACACCAATGCCAAGCGCGGTCTCGCCTGCCGCGCCCTCAACGACGGCTCCGAGAATCTGCGCCCGTTGTTTGACGCGATTCTCGCGCACATTCCCGGACCGGCAGGTGATGCGGAAGACGTCCTGCAGCTTCAGGTAGCCAATCTCGACTACAGCGAATACCTCGGCAGGCTGGCGATCGGCCGTATCTTCTCCGGCACCCTGCACCACGGCGACGAGGTCGGGGTTCTGAAGCTCGACGGTTCCCTGCAGAAGACCCGGATCACAAAGCTCTATTCCTTCGAAGGGCTGAAGCGCGTCGATGAAACTATGGCTGTTCCCGGCGACGTGCTCGCGATCGCCGGCGTCGAGGGCATCACCATCGGGGAGACGGTCACCAGCGCCGAGACTCCTCGGCCCCTGCCGAGAATCCAGATCGATGAACCGGCCATTGCCATGAGCTTCCGGGTCAATACTTCGCCCTTCGCGGGACGGGATGGGGAATTCGTTACCTCGCGCCACCTGCGCGAAAGGCTCGACCGCGAGCTGCTCACGAACGTTTCCATCCGGGTCGAGGAAGCCGGCGGGCCCGACATTTTCACGGTCATGGGACGCGGCGAGCTGCAGCTCGCGATCCTCATCGAGATGATGCGCCGCGAAGGCTACGAGCTCATGGTCGGCAAGCCCGAGATCTTAACCAAGAGCATCGATGGCAAGCTGCACGAGCCGCTCGAGCTGCTGGTCATTGATTGCCCGGAGACATTCGTCGGCGTCGTGATCGAAAAGGTCGGCGGCCGCAAAGGCAAAATGACCAAGATGATCAACCATGGCTCGGGCCGGGTGCGGCTCGAGTTCCATGTTCCTTCGCGCGGCTTGATCGGACTGCGCAGCGAGATGCTGACCGACACCAAGGGAACCGCCATCATGAACTCGCTGTTCCACGGCTACACCGAGTGGCAGGGCGACATCCCAATGCGTCCTACCGGCTCGCTCATCGCGGACCGTCCCGGCAGGGCGACCGGCTACGCGATCTTCAACCTGCAGGAGCGGGGGGAGATGTTCGTGACGCCCGGCACCGAGGTCTATGAGGGCATGATCGTCGGCGAAAACTCGCGCGACGCCGATCTGGACGTCAACATCGTCAAGGAGAAGAAGCTCACGAACATGCGCGCCTCCACCTCCGACGACGCGATCCGGCTAGTCCCCCCGCGGCTGCTCAATCTCGAGCAGGCCATCGAGTTCGTCCGGGAAGACGAGTTCGTTGAAGTGACGCCCCGTTCCATTCGGCTGCGCAAGAAGGTTCTCAAGGCTAATCAGCGGTAGGACGCAGCCGGACCGCAGCCTTCCTGGACGCCGGCACGGCCGCGCTCGCCTGGATGCCCGCCCTTAGCGCGCGGTCTCCTGCGCGGGCGGTTGATACGCCCCACGACCCTCGGCTGGAAGTGCGGTTCACACGCCGGTTTCCGCGAGATTGTGGGCCCTTCAGCGGAGTCGCGGCAACGATCGCAGAGTAAGAGCGTCCGAAGCTCTCGCGTATGCTCGATAAGAGGCCGCGCGGCGGTCGGAGCGACCGCCATGGCCGAGGTGAGACTCAGAGAAATGAAACCGAGGGTCGCCATAACATACGGCCGCAACAGCAAGCTCGATCCTTACCTCCGTGCCCTGGAGACCGCCGGCCTGGAAGTGGTGCGGAATCCGGCGTCGCTTGACGACGTGGACGGCCTGCTGGTGACCGGCGGTACCGACGTCAATCCCGAGTTATACGGCGAGGAGCGGCGGCCCGAAACCGATGAGCCCGATCGCGAGCGGGACGAGCTGGAATCGCGCCTCATCCGCGAAGCCGTCTCCAAGGACATTCCGCTGCTCTGCATCTGCCGCGGGATGCAGATGTTCAATGTCGCGCATGGCGGCACGCTGCATCAGCACCTCGAAGACACGACGCACCAGGTTCGCACGCCCGAGGACCCCGCGCGCGCCGTTCACGACCTCTCGATTACCCCGGGCACTCAACTCGAGCGCGCTAGCGGTCCCGGTCCGCACCCGGTTAATTCCCGCCACCACCAGGCGGTCCGGGACGTGGGCGCCGGGCTGGTGGTCTCGGCACGGGCCGAAGATGGAACGGTGGAAGGCCTGGAGAACCCGCGCAACCGGTTTGCAGTCGCCGTACAGTGGCACCCCGAAGACCGGCTGCCTGATCCGAGAGACGCGAACCTGTTTGAGGCGTTCGCGGAGGCCGTTGCGTGCACCTCGCGCGCCCGGCGTGCGGATGAACGGCTGACCGGCCGCGCACGGGAGCATCCGTAAAATGCCGCCGCCGGCCCGCACTCTCACAGCGCGCGACTTCTTCTCCAAGCGAGGCATCCTCTCGCGCTGGCATCCTCATTACGAATACCGGCCCGGGCAGCTCGAAATGGCCGAGGCCGTCGAGTCCGCCATCGCGGACGGCCGGCATCTCATCGTCGAGGCGGGAACCGGTACCGGCAAGACCCTCGCCTATCTCATCCCCGCCATCCTCTCGGGCAAGCGCGTGGTCGTATCCACCGGCACGAAGAATCTCCAGGAGCAGCTTTTCTACAAGGACATCCCTTTCCTGCAGAAGCACTTTGAACGCCCATTACGCGTCTGCTACATGAAAGGCCGCAACAACTATGCCTGCAGGCAGAAGATCTACAACGCGGAGAAACAGGCGATCCTGACCGGGCTCGAGGAAGTTGCCGATTTCCAGGTCATTCGCGAGTGGGAGCAGACCACGCAGACCGGCGATCGCGCCGAAATCAAGCGGCTGCCCGAGTCGAGCAGCCTTTGGGCGAAGCTCGACGCGCGGCGCGAGCTGTGCGCCGGCCAGACCTGCGAGCAGTTCGAGCGCTGCTTCCTCACCCTCATGCACCAGCGCGCGCACGCAAGCGACATCATCATCGTCAATCACCACCTGTTCTTCGCCGACTTGGCGCTGCGGGAGGGCGAGTATGGCTCGCTCATCCCCGACTACGCCTGCGTCATCCTCGATGAGGCGCACGAGATCGAGGACGTCGCCGGCCAGTACTTCGGGATTTCCGTCAGCAACCTGCAGTTCCACGAACTGCGCCGCGACGTCCTCGCCATCGCGCGGCGGCACAACCTCGGCAGCGCCGACCTGGACGTCGCGCTCGCCATCCTGGAGCAGCGCACCAACGAGTTTTTCTCCTTGTTCGGCGATGTCGAAGGCCGCAGCGGCTTCCGCCGCCACGACGAGTTTCTCGAGCGCCACCAGCGCGAGTATGACGACCTGCAGCGCGCGCTCAGCGTCGTCGGCGCAACGCTTGAGCTTGTCGAGGGAGGACCCGAGGAGCTCATCCCGCTGACCGGCCGTGTTGCCGACCTCAGCGGCCGTCTCCGCTTCTGGATGGAGGACGTGCGAAAGTCTTTCGTCTACTGGATTGAGCGGCGCGGCCGCGGCTGTCACCTGCAAGCGACGCCGATCAACGTCGCGACTGTGCTCGAGAACCGGCTCTTCGAACCGCTCGATAGCGTCGTCCTGACCTCGGCGACTCTGGCGGTCGCCGGCGATTTCATGTACACCCAGAAACGCCTCGGGTTGCGCAGCGCGCGCACGCTGGCAGTCGCCGGCCAGTTCGACTATGCCAGGCAGGCGCTGCTGTATGTTCCGCAGCACCTGCCGGATCCGCGCAGCCTGGCCTTCCCGGCCGCGGCCTCCGAGGAGATCGTCCGCTTGCTCGAGCACAGCCAGGGACGTGCCTTCGTGCTGTTCACCAGCTATCAGCAGATGCGCATCGTATTCGACCGGGTGTCATTCCAGATCGAATATCCGGCTCTGCTGCAGGGCACCGGTCCGCGCAGCGCCCTGCTCGAGGAATTCCGCTCGACCCCGCATTGCGTGCTGTTCGCGACGTCCTCGTTCTGGCAGGGCGTCGACGTGCCGGGCGAGCAGTTGAGCTGCGTCATCATCGACAAGCTGCCGTTTGCCGTGCCCAGCGACCCGGTGGTGGAGGCACGCATCGCCGCCCTGCGCGAGGACGGCGGGAATCCGTTCTACGAGTACCAGATCCCGCAGGCTGCGCTGGCGCTCAAGCAGGGATTCGGACGCCTCATCCGCAGCCGCTCGGATCGTGGCGTCCTCGCCATCCTGGATAATAGAATTACGAAGCAGCACTACGGACAGATCTTCTTTGACAGCCTGCCGGACTACTCCTTCACGACCGATATCGCCGACGTGGAGAACTTTTTTGCATGTACGAAGTAACCGTTGAACAGACCTTCGCGGCGGCACACGCGCTGCGCAATTACAAGGGCAAATGCGAGAACGTCCACGGCCACAACTGGAAGGTCGAGGTGACGGTGGTGGGCGAGCGTCTGGACAACATCGGGCTGCTGGTGGATTTTGCCGACGTGAAGCGCTTCATGCACGAGGTGTTCCAGACCGTCGACCACCAGTTCCTGAACGAGGTTCCGCCCTTCACCGAGCGCAATCCCTCGGCGGAGAACATTGCCCGCTATCTCCACGACGAGATCAGCGCCCGGATCGCGAGCGCGCACCCGGAGGTCCCGGTGCACATCTCGCAAGTCAAGGTCTGGGAAACAGAAACCTCCGCGGCTGTTTACCGCCCGTGAGTGGCTGGCCGCGAGCGCGATGGCGTGCATTGGGATGCTCGCGAGGCTCCGCCGCCGCTTTCCGGGTAGCGGCTGAGCGCTGAGCGCTCGCTGCGCCGTCCGGTGTTACGCTCTTGAATGCACCCATGCGTACCCGGATGAAGGACATCGCCCAGGATTTGGGCGTGTCCCTGATGACAATCTCCAAAGCTCTGCGAGGACATCGTGACATCAGCGATGCCACCCGGCGCAGGGTGATCGAGCGCGCGAGCGAGCTGGATTACCGGCCGAACTGGGTCGCCCGCAGCCTGCTGACGGGACGCACTCAACTGGTGGGTCTGATCATTCCCGACCTGATGCACTCATTCTTCGCCGAGGTGGCAAAAGGGATCGGGCGCAAGCTCGAGCCGGCCGGCTACCACGCTGTCATCTTCAATTCGGAAGAAAATGCCGAGGCCGAGGAGCGCCAGATCCAGCTTCTGCTGGCACGCAATGTCGAGGGGATGATTCTCGCATCGGCGCAGTCCCACGGGCGGCACCGGCAGTTTCAGACGCTAATCAACCGGCAGATGCCTTGCGTGCTCATCGACCGCATGGTCAACGGAGTCAAGGCGCACTTTGTCGGTGTTCGGGACGAAGAGGTCGGCTTTCTCGCCACCACCCACCTGATCGAGCAGGGCTGCCGGCGCATCGCGCACATTCGCGGGCCCGCGATTTCGACCGGCGTCGGACGCCTGCGGGGTTATCGGCGGGCGCTTGCCAAAGCCGGCATCGAGGTGAGACCGGAGTACGTCGTCAGAGGACATTCCGGCGATGATTCGGGCTACCAGGCGATGCGCCGTCTGCTCAGCCTGCCTGCGAAACCGGACGGGATCTTCTGTTACAACGACCCGGTCGCCGCGGGCGCGATCAAGGCCATCTGGGAGGCGGGCCTGGACGTGCCCCGCGACGTGGCCATCATCGGCGCCGGCAATATCCATTATTCCGACCTGCTCCGCGTGCCGCTGTCGACCGTCGACCAGGGCAGCTCCGCGATCGGCGAGACGGCGGCCGAGCTCTTCCTGCACTGCATCGAAGCCAAGTCGCTGCTGCCTCCCGAGCGGATTCTGATTCCGCCAAAGCTGGTGGTGCGCGAATCGACGCGGCGGCCGCGGTGATCCGGCCGCTGCCAGCCCCGGAGGGTTGCAGGCCTCCTAACACAACGTTGACGAGCCTTCAGTCCCGTGCTACTGTACCGCTAAAGGTAATCCATTGCAGGAGGGCCAGTGAGTTTTCGACGTCTTCTCGTGGCAGCGATCCTGATCACGATCTTGTGTGCGTTACCGTGGGCGAGCGCCGCCGATAACGCGGACGGGCAGACCGCCCAGGCGCTGCGGCGGTTCGATGAGAACAAGTTCGGCATGTTCATTCATTGGGGTCTCTACGCCATTCCCGCGGGCGAGTGGAAGGGTACGTATGTTCGCGGCATCGGCGAATGGATCATGAACCGCGCCAGGATTCCCGTGAAAGAGTACGAGCAACTGGCCAAACAGTTCAATCCCGTGAAATTCAAGGGTGCAGAGTGGGCGCAACTGGCAAAGGACGCCGGCATGCGGTATATGGTGATCACCGCCAAGCATCACGACGGCTTCGCCATGTACGGCTCGAAAGCCTCGAGCTACAACGTCGTCGATGCCACGCCATACGGCAAGGATCCGATGAAAGAGCTGTCGGCCGCCTGCGCTCAGCGGGGCGTCGGGTTCGGCTTCTACTATTCGCAGGACCAGGACTGGCACGAGCCGAACGGCCGCGGCAATACCTGGGATTTCCCTGCCGAAAGGAAGCCGAAAGTCTATCTGGAGAACAAAGTGCTGCCGCAGGTGAAGGAGCTGCTCACGGGCTATGGCACGCTCAGCCTGATCTGGTTCGATACGCCGGGAATGCTCTCGGAGGAACAAGTCAGCGACCTTCGCCGGACCGTGAAGACCCTGCAGCCGTCCTGCTTGCTCAACAGCCGCATCGGTCACGGGAAAGGCGACTATTTTCAAACCGGCGACAACGCCATTCCTATCCAGTTGTACTCGAAAAGTAAGTGGGAGGTTCCGGCGACCCTGAATGATACCTGGGGCTACAAGAAGAACGACCAGAACTGGAAGGACCCGGCGGACCTGATCGCAAAATTGGCCGACATCGCGTCGAAGGGCGGCAATTATTTGCTGAACGTCGGTCCGACAGCCGAGGGCGCCATACCGGAGGCTGCCCAGCGCGTCCTGCAAACCATCGGGAAATGGCTAGCGGTGAACGGGGAAGCCATCTACGGCACAGCTCCGAGCCCTTTTTACTTCCCCGATATCACGTGGCGATGCACCGTCAAACCCGGTAAAGTATTTCTCCATTTGATAAACTGGCCCGGCCCGAACTTCCGATTCGAAGGGCTCGAGAGCAAGGTCAAACGGGCATATTTCCTGGGCAATGGGAAAGAGGTCCCTTTCCGTCAGGAAGGCCGCGCGCTGAGCTTCACTCTGCCGGAGACGGCGCCTGATGCCTACAACACGGTGCTGGTTGTCGAGATCGCTGACCGCACCCCGCGGGTCGCTCCCGGATATGTGCATAACACCCTGCCGGCGCGTCTGGACCTCTACGCCTGGACCGCGCGGCTGCGCGGAGAGGAACTGCGCTACGACCGGAAGACATCATCGGCCAGCAATTTTCGGAATGCGGAGAGGGACAGGAACGAACTCTGGTGGTATCCGTACGGCGCCTTGTCGGGAGAATATAACGTCGAATTCACCTACGCCTGTGACGATCGAATCGCCGGGAGCCGCTTCCAGATCGGTGTACAGAAGGGAAACCAGGGCCCGGCCCATGTTGCCCTGCAGGGGCGGGTGGAGGGCACGAAGGCGGCGTTCGTGACCAGGCGCCTGGATGGAACTCTGCGCATCGAACCCGGTGACCAGCACATCAGCTTCGGGCTTCCCGATGATGACAAATCCGCCGGGATCAAGGTCCGCAAGATCACGCTGACGCGCCGATAGCCGGTCGCCTCGCAAACCCTACCAGGTGCATCGCTCCCGCCGGGAGTGGAGGTGGCGCAAGGCGGCATCAGAAATCGAAAAGATAGTTGAACTTGACGAACAGCGCGCGGCTGAGCGTCCGCCGCGGGATCTCGTGCGGATCGAAGTAGTCAATGGTGGCGACCCGCGAATTGTAGACGAGGAACAAGCCGGTGCTCGAGGTCGAGAGCAGCGCCAGCCGTATGTTCGTACCGAGTTGGTTGACACGGCTGTTGTACTGGGTAAACGACTGCAGGTAGCTCTTGGGCGTGAACGACCAGTTGAAACGCAGCCCGATCAGGTCGGTATTGAAATCGCCCTCGGGCAGCCGGATAAAGTTCCGGATGTAGCCGCCCGTCCAGGTAAGATTGCGGCCGCGCCGGTAGCCGCCGTTCACGTTGATGGTGCGGATGGTCCCGCCGTAGAAATCTCCGGCGGAGAAGTTGCCGCTGGCGAAGAACCGGGCCGTCGGATCGGTGCCGTAGTTCGCGACCATTTCGCTGTAGTGATACCTGCCGGTGGAGACCCGGACGCCGGGATGAACCTCGAAAGGCACGTCGATCCGTTCGAAATTGCGGTTCCAGGCGATGCCGAGACGGGCGCCGTTCTGCCAGCGTGTGTCCACGTGGTAATGCTCGAAAGCGGATTCCTCATCGCCCGTTTCGATCGTGTACCAGCGGTTCCACTGGAAATGAGGAAAGATGCTGCGCAGCCGTTTGCCTTCCGGGTAGTGCGTATAGCGATAGCCGAAGGACGGCTTGCGGTAGCCGGCACGGCGCAGAAAGCCTACCTCCGGATTGAAATTGCGGCCGACCTCGTTGAAGGCGGCATCGATGCGGTGATGCTCGTCATCGTACTCGAACAACGACGCATAACTGTGGTCACTGCCGCGCAGCCCCGGGGTTTGCGTCTTCGCGGCGTAGCTGAACCAGTTCGCGTACCGGCCCATGCCGACGGCGGCGTCGACGCCCATCCCGCGATTAAACGCACCCCTCGTATCGGAGCGGCTTAGCGATTGCCGGTTGACGCCGATAAACCCGACCGATGAGCGGTTTCGCAATTCGCGGCTGACACGCGCGACGCTGAAGCTGTTCGCCGGAGTGACGCCGCCCACTTCACGCGTACGCATGTTCAGCACGCCGATCTGATACGCGCCCGCCTTTCCGCTCAGGCGGACTCCGGCGTCGATGGGGACCTCGACTCCCGAGTCATCAATGCCGATGCGCCGCGAAAAGAACAGCTCCACCTCGCGCGGCGTGCCGAACTCGAACATGCCGGCGTTCTCGAGAAAGAAGGGGCGCTTCTCCGGAAAGAACAGGTCGAATCGGGTCAGGTTGATCTGCTCCTCATCCACTTCGACCTGGGCGAAATCCGTGTTGAAGGTCGCATCCAGCGTCAGGCTCGGCGTGAGACTGTACTTGACGTCCAGGCCGCCGGTGTGCGCCGCCCGCGAGGGGTCCTGCGCCGCCGTGTAGTTCTGTTTCACCCCGCCGAGAACGTATGGCAGCAACTGCAGGTTGCGGTGCGGTTTGACCTCAAGTGACTCGAGATCGCCGGCCAGCTCGACCTGGGTGATCTCGAAAGGCCGCGGAACGGGCGCCCAGAAGGACTGCTCATTGCGGCGGCGCAGGTTCCGGATAATGTTCAGGCCCCAGACCTGCGGGCTTCCCTGGGCGTAGCGCAGCGTGCGAAACGGGATGACGATCTCGCTCTCCCAACCGCGCCCTGTGATCTGTGATCGGACGCGCCATACTCCGTCCCAGTTGAGGTTGAATGCCGACGCTCCCCCACGTTGCGCCCCGCCCCGCCCGCCCTGCCCCCCGGCGCGGGCGGGACTGCCGACGCCGCCGCGCCCTTGTCCGGCTTTGGAAACCTGGCCGTCATACTCGATGCCGGTGGGGCTGGTTCCAAATACGAACGCATTCTGGTCGTCATTGAAGGTGTCCAGGAGAATCTGGATCGAATCGGTGTCTTCGAGCGGCGCGTCCCGGCGATTTTGCGTGACCACGATGTGTTCGGAGTCGGCATCGAAGCAGATGACGCCAAAAT
>JACOTZ010000366.1 GCA_016178155.1 Acidobacteriota bacterium | reverse complement strand
GTTGGACTAAACCGCTTCGCGGTAGGCGGTAGCTCGATCGTCACGCTGTTGTCCGCTGCCACCATCTGATTCCGGCGCTGTCTGCGCCGAGCCTCTCAATTCCATTCCTCTGATCCGAGCGTATCGTGGCGGAACCCTGGAGTGGGTGCGTGCTGCCCATTCCCCTAGCCAAGGAGCGCTCTATGACCCCACTTCGCCAACGCATGCTCGAGGACATGCAGATTCGGCATCTCTCGCCGCTGACGCAACGCGCGTATGTGGAACACGTCGCTCGCTTCGCTCGCCACTTCGGCCGGTCTCCCGCGGTCTTGGGTCGCGAGGAGATTCGGGCCTACCAACTGCATTTGACGAACGACCAGCACCGGGCCCCGTCCACCATCGGCATCGCGGTCGCCGCGTTGCGCTTCCTCTACACGATCACGCTCCACAAAACCTGGTCGGTGGATGCCGTGATCCCGACGCCGAAAACGCCGAAGACCCTGCCGGCGGTGCTCAGCCCCGGCGAGGTCCTCCAGTTTCTCGACGCCGTCAAGGCCCCCAACCATCGCGCGATCCTGACCACCTGCTACGCCGCCGGCCTGCGCATCTCCGAAGCCGTGCGACTCACCGTGCCGGCGATCGACAGCCAGCGGATGGTCCTGCGGATCGAGCTGGGCAAGGGGCAAAAAGATCGCTACGTCATGCTGTCGGCCAAGCTGCTGGAGATCTTGCGCGACTGGTGGCGGCTGAACCGCCCTCGGCACTGGCTCTTCCCCGGCCAGCGCCCGGGATGCCCGATCACCACCCACTCCGTCAACAAGGCGTGCCGGCAGGCCCATCGGCGATCCCGCCTGGCGAAGCCCATGACGCCCCATGCGCTGCGTCACGCGTTCGCGGTCCATCTCCTGGAAGCGGGCACCGACGTGCGCACCATTCAATTGCTGCTCGGCCACCGAAGTCTCAAGACCACCGCCCAGTATCTGCGCATCGCGACCACCACCGTCTGCGCGACCGCCAGTCCGTTCGATCTGCTCCCGCGACCCGTCGCGTCCCCCTCCGCACCCACTACCGCCGTCATCGCCTGAGCACGCGGCATGGATCGCCCACCGCTCAGGGTGGCGGACATCTTCCGCCGCTATGGCGACGCCTATCGGGATGAGGCCGGGGCCTCACTGTCGACGGCCCAACGACGGGTCATGACCGCGATCGAGCGCTGCCGGACCGCGGCCCTGGGGGGACACGTCGAGCAGTGCGACCGCTGTGGGCACACACGCGTCTGGTACAACTCCTGTCGCGACCGGCACTGCGCCAGCTGTCAGGCGCTGGCCCGGGCCGCCTGGATTCACGACCGCGAGGCGGAGATCTTGGACACCCAGTATTTTCATGTCGTGTTCACCGTCCCCGAACCGGTGGCGGCGATCGCGTTCCACAACAAGGCGGTCGTCTATGGCCTCCTCTTCCGCACCGTCGCTGAGACCCTCCGCACTATTGCCGCGGACCCGCGGCATCTGGGTGCCGCGATCGGCTTCTTCGCAATCCTCCATACGTGGGGGCAGACGCTGGTCCATCATCCTCATCTGCACTGCGTGGTGCCGGGTGGCGGCCTCTCGCCGGATGGCACCCGCTGGATCGCGTGCCGCCCGGGTTTCTTTCTCCCCGTCCGAGTACTCTCCCGCCTCTTCCGCCGGCTGCTGCTGACCGCGCTCGAGGGGGCGTTCGATGCCCACGAGCTTCAGTTTTTGGCGTCGCTGGAACCTCTGCGTGATCGGCGGGTGTTTCTCCAGCATCTGGCGCCCGCGCGACAGGCCGAGTGGGTCGTCTACGCGAAGCCGCCCTTCGCCGGCCCGCAGCAGGTCCTCGACTACGTCGGCCGGTACACGCACCGCATCGCGATCTCCGATTCGCGCCTCGTGGACATGAACGACGGACAGGTCACCTTCCGCTACAAGAACTATCGAGACGATCACCCGACGCCGAAACCCATGACGCTCCCCGCGCCGGAGTTCGTTCGCCGATTTCTCCTGCACGTGCTCCCAGCTGGCTTCCATCGCATTCGGTATTACGGTCTGATGGGCAATCGCCACCGCCAAGAACAGCTCGCCCGCTGCCGGCAACTCCTCGGCACGGCACCTTCTGAAACTCCGGCGGCGACCTTACCAACGGACTATCGCGAGCGCTACGAAGCCCTCACCGGAATCTCCCTGCGAGTCTGTCCGGTGTGCCGTGACGGGCAGATGCGCATCATCGAGCAGGTGGCACCCATCTCCGGGCGCTCCGTGATCTCGGATTCCTCATGACCAGCGCCGTCATCGCTCACCGTGAATCCCTCGCGCCCGTCGCGCCACCGCCGTGGTGTGCTCGCATGGTCTTCAGACGCGAGAGCAACAGCCCCATACCACCGTGCGCCTCTGCGTGCCGTCCGGTCGAACGCCGCCGTGTCGACCGTGTCGTGCCACATCCGATCTCCTCGTTGATTCCCGCCGCGATTCAATCCCCATAACCCCAGCACCGGGGCAGCGGTTTCGTCCAACACGTTTTTAGCGCACCGCCGCGGCGACCACCATTTCGCCCTCTTCGACGCTTCCTGCCGCCGCGTCGCCGCGCGAAAAACGCTCTGCGTTATGCTAACCCCGAGACGGCCCTAATGTTTCCTATCGTCCATTAAAGCGCGGCCCCAAAACACTGAAACCGGCCTTGGGGCCGGTTTCGCACCGGCCTCCCGAAGGAAGTGGGGGATCAATAGGTTGGTTCGGCGTCGGGAATCAGCTGGCGCGCGTCAGCTCGCGAGAATGCGTGATCTCATGGCCCGTGACCGGCCGAGCCGCGGCTGCCTCCACGGTCGCCACGGCGGCTGTCTTACCGTCGAGCGTCGTGAATTCGACTTCGAAAGCCTTCCCGTCCGCGTACACGTGAACCACCGTACCCACGTCGCCCACTTCGAGGCCCTCAGCAGGTACGGGCTCCGTCAGCACGATGCGATCGTGTTCCTTGATCATCTCGAATGGTCACTCCTTGCCAGGATACGCGGTGACGAGCCGCGGCGCATCTTCTCCGCGGTCGATGATCCAAACCGTCCTGATCGACCACTGCCGGCTTTCTTGAGTGTGCACTGACAACCAGCCGTCAACAACATATTTCTCGCCGTGTACCGATTCCGCACTGCTGACGACCTCCCCGTGTTCCGCGACGTTTCTGAGGGCCTTCATAAGGCGCTCGGGATCCTTCCGCGAGTAGCTGAGCAATCCGAAGAATCGCGCCTTCC
>JACOTZ010000365.1 GCA_016178155.1 Acidobacteriota bacterium | reverse complement strand
GCCTCGTAGCCGCCTTTACTGCACCACGACGCCGCGCTCGCTGAGCAGTTCGCCGGTGGAGCGCATGAGGTTGGTCAGCGCCTTGCGATAGTTGGCCGACTGGTTCACCAGCTCGGACTGCGCGCGCGAGAGCCGCCCCTGCGCATCGAGCAGGAAGTAGAGCGTGATCGTGCCCAGGTCATAGCGGCGCTGCGACGCTTCCGCATCCTTCTGCGCCAGGTCAAGCGCGACCTTCGCCAGCTCGACGCTGGCCCGGCTCGATTCCACCTGGTTGATGGCGTTCTGCACCTCGAGCCTCACGTTCTGCTGCATGCTGCGCAGCCGCAGGGTGTTCAGGCGCTTGCCCACGACGGCATCGGCGTAATCCGCCGAGGCGCGGCGGTCGCGCAACGGCAGGTTCAAGGTCAGACCGAATCCGTAAACCGGGAAGCCGAATCCGAAAAGCTGGTCCAACGCATCACCGAAGCCGCCCGGGATCGTCTGCACGATCTGCGAGCGGCTGCCATCGCCGCCAAACACGTTGGTTCTCTGGAAGAACTGCCCGCCGCGGCCAGTGGCGCCGAACTGGCCGGTGAGCCGCAGATCCGGGCGCAACTGGTTCGAACTCGACTGGATGTTCAGGTCGTCCACATCGAGCGTCTGGCGCGCGCTCTTCACGTCCGGACGCGTCCGCAGGGCGGTCTGCACGAGCATCTCCTTGTCGAGCGCCATCTCGCCGGGCGGCGCGATCGGCTCGGTCAACACCAGCGGCAGGCTGCGGATTCCGGGATCGAGGTCCGCGCCCATGAAACGGCGGAGCGCGTCTTCGACTTGCGCCAGGCGGAAGCGCGCCTGGGTCACCAGGATCTCGAAATTCTTGTAGTTCGCCTGCGGCTGGTAGATTTCGAGCGGAGAGATGGCGCCCAGTTCGAGCTCGCGCTGTGCCCGTTTCAACGAGGTATCGGCCAGCGTGAGCGCCTCCTCCTGCACGCGCAGGTTCTCGCGTGCCTGCATCACGTCCCAGTAGGCGTTTTCGGCCTGCGTGAGCTGGCGGAGCACCTGGTCCTGGATGTTGTACTCGTTCACCCGCAGGCGGCTGCGCGCGATCGTGACCGGCAGACGGGTCAGATAGCTGCCGCGGTTGCGCAGCAGGGGCTGCGCAAAGCTCATGTTCAAGTTGGCGCTGAGCGCTGGATTGAAGGTCGCGAACGCGCTGTTGGTCGATACTTTGTTGGTGGTGAACCCGACGTTGTACTGCGTGCCCGTGGGCAGGAGCTGCTGGTAGCGGAAGTTGGTCGGCTGATTCAGCACGTTCAGGTTGGTCGCGCCGGCGAGCACGTCGTTGGCCGGAGTCAGCGTGCGCGTGCTGTTGAAGCTGCCGATGAGCAGCGGGTCAAAGATGCCCTGCGACCGCAGGATCTGGTTGCGTGCCGTCTCCACGGTCAGCCGCTGGATCGACATGTCGGTATTGTTCGCCAGCACCAGGTCGATATAGCTCCGCAGCGACAGCTCGAGCTTGCCGTCGGCCACAAAGTCCTGCAGCCGCACCGGCGCCTGCAGCTCCACGCGCGTATAGGGCTTCTCGAAGTGCTTCTTGAAATAGTCCGGCGTCGGGAACAGCGGCGCGGCCTCCTCGGCGCGGAGCGCGGCCGCGCACACAAGAATCGTCAGAATGAAACCAAAACGCATAAAGACGTTACTCCTGTAGAAGCAAAACCGCAGGGCCTATTCGTAGCGGATCGCTTCAATCGGATCGAGCTTGGCCGCCTGCACGGCCGGGTAGATACCGAACAGCAGCCCGATGCCCACCGATACTCCAAAGGCGACTGCAATTGAGGCCGTGGTTACGTCCGTGGACCAGCCGGCCGCCGCGGCGATCACCTTGGAAAGCGAGTAGCCGAAGAGAATGCCGATCAGTCCACCGATGATCGAGATCAACACCGCCTCGGTGAGGAACTGGCGGATGATGTCGGCCTGCCGGGCGCCGATGGCGCGCCGGATGCCGATTTCGCGCGTGCGCTCCAGCACCGTCGCCAGCATGATATTCATGATCCCGATGCCGCCCACCAGCAACGAGATGCCGGCGATGCAGATCATGACCACGCTGAAGATGAACTGCGTGCGCCGCCGCTGCTCGAGCAGCCCCTGCGGCACGGTAATGTTGAAATCGCCGGCGTCCTTGTGCGTGGCCGCCAGAATTGCGTTCACGACTCCCGAGGTCTCGATCGAATCCACCCCGGTCGCGACCTTAATATAGATCCCGTCGATCTCGTCTTTGAGGTAGCTGTTGTTGTCCTCGAAACGCCGCATCACGGTATTGAGCGGCGCGATCACCAGGTTGTTGCGGTTCACCACCTCGACGCCTTCCACGTCGGTATCCGCCGTCGCCTGCTGCGCCAGCACGCCCACCACCTGCAGCCAGATTTCATTGATCTTCACGTACTTGCCGGCGGCGCTGTCGTAGCCGAGCAGGTTGACTTTCGCCGACTCGCCGAGAACGCACACTGGCGCCGAGCGCGTATCGTCCTCTACGGTGAAGAACCGGCCTTCGACGATCTTCAGGTTGTTGATCTGCAGGTAGTCGGCCGTCACCCCGATCAACACCGGCTGCTCGGACGCGGTTTTCGGCAGCACTTTGGTCGGCTTGAAGCGCTTGCGCGGCGTGGCTGCCTCAATGCCTTGGACGTTCTCCATGATGGCGCGATAGTCGCGAAAGGTCAGGCCCGGAGAAATCGTGCGCCGCTGTTGCAGCTCGTTGCGGTCCACCGCCTCCTTGGCTTCGATGATGATGTTATTCACGCCGAGCAGGTCGATGTAACTCATCATCTCCTTCTGGGCGCCCGAGGTGATCGAGAGCATGGCCACCACCGCGCCCACTCCGAAGATCATGCCGAGCATGGTCAGCAAGCTGCGCAGTTTGTGCACGAAGAGGCTCGCGAGCCCCATCTGGATTTCGGGCAGAATGCCCGAAAGGTGGGTCATCGCCGTCCCCCCCGCCCGCCCGCGGGCATGCCGCCCAGCGCGCCGCCGGAGCTGCCGCCGGCCGCACCCGGAGACTCCTTCTTCTTCTCGCCGGGCTTGGCGGTCGGATCCGCCAGGGCGATGATCTCGCCCGCCTTCAGCCCCCGCGCGATCACCAGCGTGGATTCACTGCGCTTGGCGGGCTTGATCTCCCTTTCCTCGAATTTCGAGCCCTGCTTCACGTACACAATCTGCTTGCCTTCCTTCTCCACCACTGCCTGCACCGGAATGTGAATCGCGTTCGGGATTTTTTCAACAATGATCTGGATGTCGGCCAGAAGTCCCGGGCGGAGCAGAACATCGAGCTGATTGTCCTCGTCCACGGGCTCGGGCAGCTTTGCGTCATCCAGGTCCTTCTGGCTGAACTGCCCTGCACCGCCCATGCCGGGAGGCGTTCCGCCGCGGCCAGCCAGCATGCGCAACCCGCCTTGCGGGGGTCCGCCCTCGCCGCCGCGGCCCTCACGGCCGCTTTGGCCGCCTTGCGCATTGCGCTCGCCGCCGGCGCCCCGTTCGCCGCCGCCCTGAGGCCGGCGCGACGCCATTGCCGGAACTGCCTTGCGCACTTCCTCGAAGATCTTCTGCCGCTCCTCAGGGCTCAGGTCCTGCATGTTGCGGCCCTTCAGGGCCTTCTGCATGGCTTCCCGCATCTTCTGGCGATCCGCCTCGGACATGCCGCCGCCCTGCCCGCCGCCTTGGCCGCCGCCCATCGTGAACATTTGCCGGCGCTCGCCACCGCCCGGCCGTCCGCCCTGCCCGGCCTGGCCGCCCGCCCCCTCCGCACCGCCTCCCGGGCCGCCGAAGTTCATGACCGCCCGGCCGCCGCCACCTGCCATGCCGCCGCCTTCCCCGGCTCCCATCATGCCGCCGCCGGCGAACATACCCATGGACGGAAGCGGGGGTTTCTTGCGGTTCGCCTCCGCGGTCGCGAGCACTTTCCTGATCTGCTCAGCCTTGGCGCCCAGACCTTCGAGCAATTCCTTCATATCGAGCGAGAACACGACATCGAACTTCTTGGCGGGGTCGGAAGAAAACACGTTGGCCGAGGCGGTCCCGCTCAAGTTCTTGATCTGGCCGCGAAACTCCTTGTCGCCGATCGCGTCCAGCTTGATCTTCACATCCTGCCCTTCGCGCAGGTTGGCACGATCCAGTTCGCCGACCTTCGCCACCAGTTCCAGTTCGGAAACATCCAGAACGTCGGCCACGGGCATGCCCGGCTGGCACTGGTCGCCCTCTCGAAAGTCCGGTATGGTCATGCCCGGGAACATAAAGGGGCCGCGATTCTGCCGCACAGCCACCAGTCCCGCCATGGGCGACAGCAGCTTGGTTTGGGTCAGCCGGGACTTCTCCCGATTCAACTCGAGTACCGCCCTGTTCTTGGTTTCGTTCAGCACGGCCATCTCAGCCTGCGCCTGTTCCAGCCGGGACTTGATGTCCACTTCGAGTTGTTGCAGCCGCCGCTTGGCTTCGTCCAGGTTCAGCAGGTTTTTTTTGCGATCGATGTCCGGCAGCAGCTCGTTGCGTTTGACTTCGAGCTCGGCCCGCCGGACCGCATAGCGCGCGCGCAGCAGCTCCACCTGGTCCTGGTTATTGCGGATCGCCAGGTCAGCCTGCGCTTTCTTGATGCGCTCCTCAACCTGCTCGATCTCGAGCTCCTTCTCTTCGAGCCGCGACCGCACTTCCGAGTCATCGAACTCGACAATCAGGTCTTTCTCCTTCGCAAAAGCGCCCAGCGGAGCCAGCCGGGTGAGCTGAACCGTACCGAACAAGTTCGGCGCCACCAGGGTGGCCGAGCGAACCGCGCGCAGCTCGCCACGCGCATAGCTGCGGACGATCACGTCGCCCTGGCGGACGCGCGCCGTGGCCACCTGTTGCTGCCGCGCCGGCATCGCCTGATAAGCGGAATAGCCGCCCCATACCAGGAGCCCGAGCACCCCGACAATCACGAACCGTACCAGAATCTTACGCATCGTTCGCCCGCCTAGAGCTTCTTGGCGCGCTTGGCCGCTTCCGCCGGATTCTCCAGCGCGACCACATCGCCGGCTCTCAATCCTTTCAGCACCACCATGTCGCTGTCGTTGCGCTTGCCGACCTCGATGTTGCGAATCTCGAATTCCTGTCCCCGCTGGATGTACACCGCTGGCTTACCCTGATGCATGACGCTCGCGCGCACCGGGATCAGAAGGCGGTTGGGCTCGCTCTCGAGAATGACCTCGGCGCTCGCGCTCATTCCAGGACGCAATCGCGGATCGAGCTGCTTGAGCGTGGCGCGCGCGGGGAAGGTTTTCTCGCGCATACCCATGCTACGGATATTCACCTGGGCGATCGGACTGATCCAGTCCAGCATGGCGTCCAGGTCGCGGTCGGGGAGCGCGTCCACGCGCACGCGAACCTTCTGCCCGAGCTTCAGCTTGCCGCGGTCGACCTCATCGAGGTTGAGGTCGACCCGCATCTGGCTCAGATCCGGGATCTCCGCAATCGCGGCGCCCGTCCAGGCGCGATCGCCTTCGCGGAACGGAGGCGGCGACGAGCCGAACGAACCCTGCGCCCGGAAATTCGGCAAAATGTTGACAATCCCGTCGCTTGGCGCGCGCAGCACCATCTTGGACAGATATCCCTTGGCCCGATCCATGTCACGCACCGTCTTGTCCTTTTTCTGCTGTAGCCGGTCGAGATCGGCTTGCTGAGTCGTCTTGTGCGCATCGATGGTTGTGTGCACCTGTCCCAGCTCGCCTTGTGAAATGGTGACGTCGATGCGGCTCTTGGCGCCTTCAATCTGCGAAACCACTTCGGCTTTGCTCGCATCCAGCTTCGCGCGCTCCACGTTGTACTGGGCCGTCATCCGGTTCATGCCGTCCTGCTCGTCCACGATGCGGTGCGACGCCTTGGTCTGCACGATCTCGCTATCAACGGTACGGACGCTGGTGGCGCGCTCCAGGTAATACTGCTCCTGTTGGGCGGCATCGAACTCCACGACGACTTCACCCTTCTTGATGGGTTTGCCGGATTCGGCCAACTTCACAATGCGCGGGTCCGGCACCTGCGGCGCGGTAATCAGCGCCGAATGGATGCTGCGGACTTCGCCGCGCGTGCGCACGCTGAGGACGAACTCGGCCCGCCGCACCTTGGCGACCGGTACTTCAACTACAGTGACCTGCGCCGTGTAGCGGAAGGCGGCGAACGCGCCGCCCGCGAGCAGCGCCATGAAGATCATCCAGGAGAGGATGCGCTTGCGCCGCGAGGCCGTGGTGTGGCCGAGTCTCTGCTTCGGTTTCACGTCTTTGGACATGTCGGAATACTGCTGCCTGTCAGGTTGGATTGGCGCCGGGCGGCGGCTGGTCGAGGGCGACGATTTCGCCGGGCTTCACTCCCTGCCGAACCGCTACCACCAGGTTGTCGGCAATGCCCAGCTCCACCTGCCGCCGCTCCCAGCGGTCTCCGGCTTTTACGAATACGTACGCTGCCGGCTGCCTGGAATCGCGAAAAACCGCGTTCAAGGGGGCGGCCACGGCCTTCGCTTCATGCTCGAGCATGAGGTCGACGCTGACGGACAGGTCGGGGATGACTCGTGGATCCAACTTGTCCAGCTTGAGCCGCACCGGCACTTCTTTCACATAGGGAGACGAGGATCGCGAAAAAAACCCTCCTGAACCGCTCGCCGCCATGGCTCCGATCCAGACCACGTGCGCCGGAAGCTGGAGGTCAGGGAAAGCGTCAAAACGAACCGCCGCCTTCAATCCGATCCGCATCTGCTCGACGTCAGCCTGGCTGACGCTGGCGTTGATGATCATCGATGAGGGGTCGACAATCTGCATGAACATCATGCCCGGGTAGAGCTGGTCGCCCTGCTTGATCTGCGCGAACTCACCTCCCCGGAAGATACTCTGCATGACGGTGAGGCCGTCGATGGGCGCCTTCATCACCATGCGGTCTACATTCGCTTCGGCGCGCTTCAGCTCGATCTGCGCCTGCTGCAGCTCAATTTCAGCGTTGCGGGTCTGCGACTTAAACCCGATCTCAACGAACTTGACTTCGTTCAGGAGCTGCTTGTAGCTGGCCTCGGCTTCCTCGCCTGCCAGGTGGATACGCTCGCTTTCCATGGCGGAAAGGACAGGTGTGGCCTTCACATCCAGTCGCGACTTCTCCAGTTCCGCTTTCGCGGTTCCGATCTTCTGCGCGTGCGCTTTCCGGGCGACGTCCAGCTCCGCCAGCATCTTCTTAAAACTCGCCTCGCTTTGCGCCACCGAAGCCCGGTAGTCATCGAGGCGATTCACCATGTACTGGCGGTCATATTCGGCGACCACCTGGCCCTTCTTGACGTACGAACCGGGCTTGATGAGCTCTTGCAAGGTCAGGTTGAATTCTCCGCCACCACCGCCGCCGCCACCCGAGCTGCTCCCGATCGAAGGCGGCCCGCCCGATCCGCCCGACAGCGATGAGGCCGTTGAACCGAGCCCTTCAGCGCCGAGAGTCGCGCTGGCGGCGGCGCCGGCCGCGCCGGCCGAGCTCCCGCTGCTCCGGCCCGAGCTCGAACCGCCCCCGCGGGGCACCCGGGTGGTCGCCGAGCGCATGGCCGAGGCTCCGAAGCCGCCCCCCCCGCCTCCGCTGCTGCCGGCCGTCGAAGCGATGCTGCCGGAGGCCGATCCCACCCCGCTGCTTCCCGGGGAGGAGGGAGAAGAGCCGCCACCCGAAGAGCGTGCATTGGAGCTGACCGCCGTATCGATGTTCTGGTTGCTTCTGAAGTCGCGCGCGCTGCGCGAGCCGCTGCCCCGGCTCCCGCGCATGCGCGGGGACACCAGTCCGGCGAAGTGCTCCGCGCCCGTGGTGCCGGTCAACCGTAACCTGCGCGTGATCGGGCGGACTTGAATCTTTGCCGTCCGGATCTCGCTCGCGGCCGATGTTTTCTCCGAGCCGGCCGCCGGCGACTGCGCCGGTCTTCGCGCGACCCAGTACAACGCGCCTGCCACGATGGCGACCAGCACGAGCACCCCCAACAGGGCGCCCGGCCCGGCTTTGGGCGGCCTGGGAACGGGGCGGACGACGCCGGGCGTCAGCGGTTGTCGCGGTTCTGGTGCAACACTCGGGACTGGTGCTCCACTCATCTGGTATTGCATACTAGCCGCAGCGTCTCCCGTCCTCGGGTCTGAAAAAAGTCATCTGCCGCTTGCCCCACCGGCCGCGTAACTACCTGATGATACGGGTGGTAGAGGCTGAGCGGTAAAGACGCCTACACCTGAACTGTAATGACGAACTTTTGCCCGTCTTGGTTATGCCGGGTGACGCTTTCTTCTAGGTTAGCACCGCGGCAACACTTCGTCGCACCAGAAGAACGCGGATCACGCGGATCAGGCTGCCCCTGATCGAGTCCCGAGGCAGGCGACTCCCCCCTCCCGGCGCAGGCCTCAACGTTGTCAGGATTCCGGCCCGGAGCCTGGCCGGCCCCGCCCTCTCAGAGAGTCCGGCCGCAGCGGCGCGGTCTCAGGCGCTCATCGAGGCCAGGAATTCCGCGTTTGTGCGGGTCTTGCTCAGCTTATCGAGCAGCAACTCCATCGACTCGACGGGGGACAGGGGATTCATCACTTTGCGCAGAATCCAGACCCGGTTGAGCTCCTCCTTCGGCAGCAGCAGTTCTTCCTTGCGGGTACCGCTCTTGTTGATGTCGATGGCAGGGAACACACGCTTGTCCACCAGCTTGCGATCGAGGTGGATTTCCATGTTGCCGGTGCCCTTGAACTCCTCGAAAATGACGTCGTCCATGCGGCTGCCGGTATCGATCAGCGCGGTCGCCACGATCGTCAGCGATCCACCCTCCTCGATATTGCGCGCCGCGCCGAAGAAGCGCTTCGGACGCTGCAGCGCGTTCGAATCCACGCCGCCCGACAGCACCTTGCCCGAGGGCGGCACGACGGTGTTGTAGGCGCGCGCCAGGCGGGTAATCGAGTCGAGCAGGATGACCACGTCGCGCTTGTGCTCGATCAGCCGTTTGGCTTTTTCGATCACCATTTCGGCCACCTGCACGTGGCGCGTCGCCGGCTCATCGAAGGTCGAGCTGATGACCTCGCCCTTGACCGAGCGTTGCATGTCCGTCACTTCCTCGGGACGTTCGTCGATCAGCAGCACAATCAGCGTTACCTCGGGATGGTTGTGCGTGATCGAATTGGCGATGCTCTGCAACAGCATCGTCTTGCCGGTACGGGGCGGCGCCACGATGAGACCGCGCTGGCCCTTGCCGATCGGTGTCAGCAGGTCCATCACGCGGCCGGAGTGGTTCTCGCGGACGGTCTCCAGCTTCAGCCGCTCCTGGGGGTAGAGCGGGGTCAGGTTGTCGAAGAAGATCTTGTTGCGCGCCTCCTCCGGCGGCTCAAAGTTGATGGCGTCAACCTTGATCAGTGCGAAATAGCGCTCACCTTCCTTGGGCGGGCGGATCTGGCCCGAGACCGTGTCGCCGGTGCGCAGATCGAAGCGGCGGATCTGCGAGGGCGAGACATAGACATCGTCCGGTCCCGGCAGGTAGTTGTATTCGGGCGCGCGCAGGAAGCCGAAGCCGTCCGGCAGGCACTCGAGCACGCCCTGGGAGAAGATGAGCCCGCTCTTCTCCGCCTGCGCCTGCAGGACCTTGAAAATGAGTTCCTGCTTGCGCAAACCGGCGGCCCCGCTGACGCCCATGTCCTTGGCGATCTGGTTGAGCTTCTGGATGCTCATGTCCTTCAGCTCCACCAGGTCCAGGGTGGGCATGGCGCCGTTGTTCTTCCCCTGCCCCGGCTGCGGCCCGCGCTCGCCGTGGTGCCTGCGCCGGCCTTCTCCGCGGCCCTGGTCAGGGCGGGTTTCGGCGGCCTTACCGTCCCCCTTCACTTCCTGTGGCTTGTCCGCCGGCGGCTCTTCCGGAACGGGCGCCGGTCCCATCACCGGCTCCTTGTTTTCAAAATCGTTTGCCAAATTTCCCTCACTCCCCGGCCGGTCACGGCCGAGAACAGCAGCGGCTCGCCGCGTGTCATTTCACCGCGGATGGCGGTCAGACCGCGCTGTTCCTCCTTGCGATTCAACTTGTCTGTCTTCGTGACTACAATCAGATAGGGCAGCTTGTGATGGTCGAGCCAGCATTTCAGTTGCAAGTCGGTTTCCATCCACCCGCGGCGCGCGTCGATCAGCACCACAGCGAGTTCGAGTGTCCTTCTGTGCAGAAGATAAGAATCAATGAGGCGCTTCCAGCGGGCCTTCACTTCTTCCGGCACTCGAGCGTAACCGTAGCCGGGTAGATCCACGAAGCACCAATTTCCATCGACCCGATAGAAATTGATGACCTGCGTCCGTCCGGGGCTGGAGCTGGTGAACGCCAAGCCCCTCTGTCCCACAAGAGCATTCAGCAGGCTGGACTTTCCCACGTTACTACGGCCGAGGAAAGCCACCTCGGGCAGTGACTCCGGCGGGAACTGTTCCGGCCGGGCCGCGCTCGCGACATGCTCCGCCCTCATGGCGCTGGCAGGCACAATCGCCTGCCGTGTTCACTTCAATGCGTCAACTTGTCATCGCCCGCACGCGCAATCTCCACGGCCGGGGGCGGCAGCGGCAGCGCGACTGGTTCCCGCTCGAGCGCAATCTTCAGCACCTCGTCCATCGATTCCACGAGGTGCAGCTTCATGTCATTGCGGATATTCTCGGGAATATCGGGCAAGTCCTTCTCATTATCTTTCGGGAGGATCGCCTCGTAGATCACGTGCCGGTGAGCGGCAAGCAGCTTCTCCTTCAAGCCGCCGATGGCCAGCACTTTCCCCCGAAGCGTAATCTCTCCGGTCATGGCGATATCCCCGCGCACCGGAATGCCGGTGAGCGCGCTCACCACGGCGGTGGCGATGGTGATCCCGGCGGAGGGCCCGTCCTTCGGGATCGCACCCTCGGGGACATGCACGTGAATGTCGAGACTGCGGTAAAAATCGCGCGCCAGGCCGAAGCGGTAGGCGCGGGACCGCAGGTAGCCCATGGCCGCCTGAGCCGACTCCTGCATGACGTCGCCCAGCTTACCCGTGGTGGTCAGTTTGCCCCGGCCTTCCATGGTGGTGGCTTCGGTGGTGAGGATCTGCCCGCCCACCTCGGTCCAGGCCAGGCCGATGACCGTGCCCACCTCGTTCTTTTTCTCCGCGTTTAGGTCGCGGAATTTCTGCGGGCCGAGCAATTCAGAGACACTCGGCGCCGCGATCTCTACCTGCGGCAGCTCGGGCGCATTCTGCTCGCTCATGTTGTTGACGATTTTGCGCGCCACTTTGCGGCAGATATTGCCGATTTCCCGCTCCAGGTTGCGGACGCCCGCTTCCCGGGTATAGTGCTGGATCAGCGCCTGCAGACCCTCATCGGCGAAGCTGATCTGCTTGTCGCCCAGACCGGTCGCCTTCATCTGCTTCGGGACCAGGAAACGCTTCGCGATCTCCAGCTTCTCGAACTCCGTGTAGCCCGACAGGCGAATCACTTCCATGCGGTCCTGCAGCGCGGGGGGAATCGTGTGCAGCACGTTGGCCGTAGCGATGAAGAAAACCTGGCTGAGATCGTACTCAACATCGAGGTAATGATCCATGAACATGTAGTTCTGCTCAGGATCGAGCACTTCGAGCAGCGCCGCCGACGGGTCGCCCCGGAAGTCGGTCGACATCTTGTCGACCTCGTCCAGCATGAACACCGGGTTGCGCGTGCCGGCTTTGCGCATCATCTGGATCACCTGGCCGGGCAGTGCACCAATGTAGGTGCGCCGGTGGCCGCGAACCTCCGCTTCGTCGCGCACCCCGCCGAGCGACAGGCGCACGAACTTCCGGCCGGTGGCCTTGGCGATCGACATGCCGAGCGAGGTCTTACCCACGCCGGGCGCCCCGACAAAGCACAGAATCGACCCCTTGGGATTCTGCACCAGCCGCCGCACCGCGAGAAACTCCAGGATCCGCTCCTTTATCTTCTCCAGCCCGTAGTGGTCGGACTCCAGCACTCCCTGCGCGTACTTGAGGTCCCGGATTTCCTTCGTCTTCTTTTTCCACGGCACCGCGAGCAGCCAATCGAGATAGTTGCGCGAGACCGTCGACTCGGCCGACATCGGCGGCATGTTCTCCAGCCGCTTGAGCTCGGCCATGGCCTTTTCATAGGCGTCCTTGGTCATGCCCGCGGCTTCGATCTTCTTCTTCAACTCGTCGATCTCGCTTTTCTCGCCCCGGCCCAGCTCCTTCTGGATGGCCTTGATCTTCTCGTTGAGGTAGTACTCTTTCTGGGCTTTCTCCATCTGCCGCTTGACGCGGCCCTGGATGGTGCGGTCGACATTCAGCTTCTCGATTTCGATATCGAGCATGTCGGCCACCCGCGTCAGCCGTTCGATGGGGTCGAAGATCTCCAGTAGCTCCTGCTTTTCCTCGATGTTGAGCTGCAGGTTGGCGCCGACCGTGTCCGCCAGCTTGCCGGCATCGTCGTGCCGGATCGCGGCGATCATGGTCTCGTAGTTCAAATTCTGGCTGAGCTTGACGTACTGCTCGAACAGCGTCGTCACCCGGCTGATCAGGGCATCGAGCTGCGGCCCCGACTCTACCCGGTACTGCAGGGTCCGTACGATCGCGCGAAAGAATCCCTCGTCGTCGCTCACCGAAACGACCTTGGCGCGCTCCACACCCTCCACCAGGACCTTGATGTTGCCGTCCGGCAGCTTGAGGCTCTGGACAATGCTGGCGATGGTCCCGACACCGAAAATCTCGTCGGGTCGGGGTTCATCGACCGAGGCGTCGTGCTGCGTGGCGAGAAAAATCTTCTTCTCGCCGGCCAGAGCTTCCTCGAGCGCACGCACGCTCGATTCCCGGCCCACCACGAAGGGCGTCATCATGAACGGAAAGATGACAACGTCCCGGATGGGCATCATCGGCAACCGTTTTGTATCGGATTTCTCCCTGGAGGTAAGCATGACTCGTAGTTGGATGAGGGATTCAGCGAACCCGGAAAAGTCTTCTCCCCGCTCCTATAATCGGCACTGGCGGGGATTCTGTCCAGCCATAGCGACCGTTCCTTGTGCGAACCAACGCGGGATGCCCGCAGATGCCCGGCCGTGCTTCGCTTCTCAGCCTGCTTTCTCAAGCAGCGCCAGGTTGATCTTCTGAGAAAGCACCATCTCCTTGGTGACCAGGAACTCCCGCACCTTCTTGTATGACGGGAGATAGTACATCAGGTCAAGCATCAACTCTTCCAGGATCATGCGCAACCCGCGCGCCCCCACTTTACGCTCCATCGCGAGAGTGGCGATAGCGTCCAGCGCCTCGTCCGTAAACTTCAGTCTAACATTCTCGAACTCGAACAGGCGTTGATACTGACGTATGATGGCGTTTTTCGGCTTCGTCAAAATCTGCATCAAGGCATCTTTGTCGAGGTCTTCGAGGATGCCGACCACGGGCAAGCGTCCGATAAACTCGGGGATGAAGCCAAACTTAATTAAATCAATCGGTTGCACTTGCTCGACCAGGCGCAGGTCGCGTTTGGGGTGAGCCGAGGTCGGCCGCCGCAGGACGTCGCTATGCTCCTCGGGGCTGACGAAGCCCATCGCCCTGGCGCCCACCCGCCGGGAAATGACCTTTTCCAGACCCACGAAAGCGCCGCCACAGATAAACAGGATGTTGGTGGTATCGATGGGGGTGAACTCCTGGTGCGGATGTTTGCGCCCGCCTTGGGGCGGCACGTTCGCAATCGTGCCTTCGAGGATCTTGAGCAGCGCCTGCTGCACTCCTTCGCCGGAGACGTCGCGGGTAATCGACGGATTCTCATCCTTGCGGCCGATTTTGTCGATCTCGTCGATGTAAATGATGCCCTGCTGCGCCCGTTGCACGTCCCAGTCCGCGTTCTGCAGCAGCCGCAGGATGATGTTCTCGACATCTTCGCCCACGTAGCCGGCTTCGGTCAGCGTGGTGGCGTCGACGATGGCGAAGGGGACATCGAGGATTCGGGCGAGCGTCTGCGCCAGCAGCGTCTTGCCGGTGCCCGTGGGACCGATCAGCAGGATGTTCGATTTCGAGAGCTCGACCTCGCCTCCCCGCTGCTTGTTCATGTGAACGCGCTTGTAATGGTTATAGACAGCGACCGCCAGCTTCTTTTTCGTGGCGTCCTGCCCGATGACGTACTGGTCGAGATACTCCTTCAGCTCGAGCGGCTTCGGCAGCTTGTGCGGCACCCCATACGGCTGCTCGTGCCGATCGTCGTCGAGGATGGAATTGCAGACCGCGATGCACTCGTCGCAGATGTAGGCGCGCGGGTAGTCGCTGGGAGAGGAGATCAGCTTCCCAACAACGTCCTGGCTCTTGTGGCAGAAAGAGCAACGCAGCGAGTCATCCGAGCCGGCCCGTTTCACGGCCGCCCTCCCGAGATAAATGGGGATTGCTGGGCGGAGTAGGCCCCGTCCGGCCTGGCTTGGATCTCCATATATGTTTCTATTATCCCCCGAAGTAAGCAAACCATCAATCCGGCGGGCGAGGTTTTTGCGGGTGCCACCCACCTCCCAATTGCGGGGTGCACCAGCCTCGCCCCAAAGACTCAGCCGGCGGCTGTGGGCACCTTGCGCGCTCGCTCGAACAGGAAGTTCAAAGTCTTCTCGGTCCGGATGTGCGAGGCGATGCGTCCCAGCGATCCGTCTTTCTCCAGCCGTATACGCACTGCGGCGGCGGGCTCCCGCTCCTGCTTCGCGATCCGGTGCACTTCGCGGTCCACTTCTTCCTGGGTGGCGTAAATCGTCTCCGCCTCGGCGATCCGTTCGAGAATCAGCGAAGCCTTGACGGCATGCACGGCGCGCTCGCGCTGCGATTCGCGGAGCTTCTGCCAATCGAGGTCGAGCTTGCGCGCGTCGATCCCCTTGGCCGCGAGCGATCGCAGATACTGCTCCATCTGGTGTTCGATCTGGCGTTCAACGTAGGCTTCGGGAACGGCGAAGTCCTGGCGGCGGACCAGATCATCGACGAGCGCGTTCTTGGCTTCGGCCTGGGCGGCGAATTCCTTTTCCGCGAACAGGGATTTGCGGACGGCTTCGCGCAGCTCTTCGAGATTCTGGTAGTCGCCGAGATCGCGCGCGAAATCGTCATCGAGTTCCGGCAGCTCTTTGCGCCGGATGCCTTTAACGGTTACATGAAAAGTGACGGTGCGTCCCGCCAGACGCTCCTGCCCGTAGTCAGCCGGGTAGGTAACCTCGATCTCCCGCTCATCGCCCGGCGTGAGACCGAGCAGGGTCGAATTGAACTCGGGCAGCGTATCCGGATCGCCGATGTGCAGGACCATCTCATCGCTCGAGACCGGCTTGCCCTCCACGCCGGCAATGCTTCGCAGCCCGACCACGGCGAAGTCGCCGTCGGCGAGCGGCCTGGGATCCTCATTTACAAACTCGGCCTTATGCTCGCGGATCTGCTCGAGCCGCTGGTTAATCTCTTCGTCAGTGACCGAGGGCTCGTCGTAGGCCACCTCGAGGCCGCCGTAGTCTTTCATCTCGACTTCGGGCGCGACCTCAAATTCGGCTTTGAACCGCAGCGGTTCGCCTTCCTGAAACTGGATGTTGGTGATGCCGGGCCGGCCGACCACCTTGAGCTGCTGGCGCTCGGCCTGGGCGTAAAACGCCTTGGGCAGCAGCTTTTCGATCACCTCGTGCCGGATCTCCTCGCGGTAGCGGCTGCGGATCAGGCTGGCGGGCGCTTTGCCGGGCCGGAAGCCGGGAAGCCTGACTTTCTTCTGGAGGTCGGCCACTACCTGGCCGGTCTGCTGTTCGACTTCATCCAGCGGGACGGTGATCTCGATTTCGCGCTTGCAGGTTTCGTTGGTCATGGAAGGAGGCGGAAGCCGGCGGCTGACCGCCGGGGCACGCCGCGGTTACCCGATCCAGAAACT
>JACOTZ010000364.1 GCA_016178155.1 Acidobacteriota bacterium | reverse complement strand
GGCTTTATCGCGAGGCTCCGCCCTCACCGGTTTCCCGGCTCGGACGCTCGCAAGCTATCAAGTCCTACCAACAACTACTTGAGTGGGTCCTTCCCCCACTGGTGATCTGCCCCGTTGGGGCGCACTGACGAACCTCGGTTAATGGATGCAAGCTCCGTTCTTAGTTGCCCGGCTCCTCAGCGCTTCTCCGCCAGTCAGCGGGCCCAATTCGGGCGTCTTCCAGCAATGCAGTTGTCGTGCTCCGTAGTATGCTGCGCGAAGGCGCTATGAGCGCACAATTCAAAGACAAGGTCGCGGTGGTCACGGGAGCGGGATCAGGCATCGGGCGGGCGGCGGCGCAGGAGTTCGGCGTGCGCGGAGCGGCGGTTGCGGTCGTCGACCGGCGGGAACCCGCGGCGCGGGAGACCGCCGCATCCATTGCCCGCGAGGGCGGGACCGCGGAGCCGTACGCCGCCGACGTGAGCGTGCGGGGCGAGGTGGACGCCTGCGTCGCGGCGATTGTGCAGCGATTTGGCGGGATCGACATCCTGGTGAATAATGCCGGCATCCAGCGCTATGGCACGGCGGTGACCACTTCCGACGAAGTCTGGGACGAGGTGATGGCGGTCAACCTGCGGAGCGCATTTCTGATGTCGCGCGCTGCGATCCCGCATATTATCGAGCGGGGCGGCGGATCGGTGATCACGGTCGGATCGGTGCAGTCGGTGGGAGCGGTCGGCAACTCCGCCGCCTATGTCACGAGCAAGCACGGCCTGCTCGGGCTGGCCCGCTCGATCGCGCTCGATTTTGCGCTGCAGGGCATCCGGTCGCATTGCGTCTGCCCGGGCGCGATCGACACGCCGATGCTTCGGTGGTCGGCGTCACTCGCCAAGGACCCGCGGGAAGTGATCGCGGCATGCGAGCGGCTGCACCTTTTCCGGCGCCTGGGCAAGCCTTCTGAAATTGCGAAGGTGATCGCGTTTCTGGCGAGCGACGAGTCGTCATTCATGACCGGCCACCCGATCCTGGTGGAGGGCGGAGCGCTTACGCCGGTCGGCGGAGCTGCATTCTATGAAGGCGGTACGGGCGCGGGCGCGGAGTAGGGCCGCTGCCGCCAGTGCAACAGCCGCAAGTCGATTTGGGCCTCGCGGGGCGCGGCGGCCGCCCGGGGCGAACTGCCGCCCGGCTACGCTACAATCGCCCCATGGTGAAAACAGTCACCGCCGGTTGTGTTCTCACTGTCTCCGCCGCATTGTTCGCTCAGGCTCCCAAAGGCTGGACCAAAGGCAAAGGCTACGGCTGGGTTTACGGCAAACAGGACGAAGTGGGTGCGCTCAATGCGATCAACTCTCACGAGCTGATCCTGCGGGCTCTGCGGGACGTGAAAAAAGGGCGTGTCTATGACCTGGGCGTCCGCGTCGACCGCACGTCGTACAAATGGCCGGGGCATTCGCCCACCGAGATCATGTCCTTTCGCAGTCCGGAGGGGCTGAAGCGCGGCCAGGACCTCGAGGCCTTCGCCAAACACCCGAAACAGCTCGGCTTCCATAGCTGCGCGCTGTTCATCTCGGACAATCTCGGGACGCAGATCGACGGACTCGGGCACATCACCGCCGGCGCCGACAATCACTGGTACAACGGTTTTCGCGAGGACGAATACGGCACCGATTTCGGCATCAACAGGGCGGACGCCGACTCGATCCCGCCGGTGATCGGGCGAGCGATCCTGATCGACGTTGCGGGATGGAAGGGCGTGCCCGCGCTGCCCACGAATTTCCCGATCGGGTCGAAAGAGCTGCAGGGGGCTCTGGGCGCGCAGAAGATGGACATCGAAGCAGGCGATATCGTGTTCATCCGCACGGGAACGCTGCGCTATTGGGGCGAGACCGGCTCCGATCACGAGGCCATCAGCCGCCACGACTCGGCCGGGCTGACGCTCGAGGGCGCGAAGTGGCTGGTGGAGCAGAAGGGGGTCGTGTTCATCGGCGCGGACACCAGCGGAGTGGAGGTGGGCGCCGATCCGGCGCTGCCCGGCGCCGTGAATCCGGTGCACGAGTACCTGCTGGTGGAGCAGGGTGTGCACCTGGGCGAGTTTCACAATCTGGAGGCTCTGGCACGCAACCGGGTGTACCGTTTCACGTACGTTGCAATGACAAACCGGCTGAAGGGCACGGTCGCGGGTACTGCGATGCGGCCGATCGCCATCGAGTGAGGCCGGCGCGCGGGACCGCCGGAGGCCAGGAGACAATTCTGTGCAAAGGTCGCTCCGGGCCGCTGGCCGCCATGGTATATTTCACTAGATCGACGTGAGTCCAATCCGACAGGACAACCGGCAGTGAAAGCAGGGGAATTCAACCGGGCCGTCCAAATCCTGCAAATCGAGGACAACCCTGGAGATCTCGCGCTGCTCCGCGAGGCGCTCAGGGATTCGCGAGTGCCTTACCAGCTCACCGCGGTGACGGATGGCGAGGAGGCGCTCCGGTATCTTTACCGTGAGCCGCCGTACCAGAGCGTGTGTACTCCCGATCTGATTCTGCTCGATCTGAATCTTCCCAGGAAGGACGGCCGCGAAGTTCTCCGGGAGATCAAAGAAGATCTCGGCCTGGCACGAATCCCGGTGGTGGTCCTGACCACGTCGGTATCGCCGCTCGATGTGCGTGCCGTGTACGACCTGCGGGCAAACTGCTATCTACCCAAGCCCCACGACATCGACCAGTTTTTCAAGCTGGTCCGGTTGATCGAGGAGTTCTGGCTGATCTCCGCACTGCTGCCTCCGCACGATGAAGCCGACTCCAACGACCAGGTACAGGTGCAAGTGCGGGGCGCGATGGCATCTAATTAAGCCGGCTCCTGCACGAAGAGGTCGTCGGAAGCCAGCCGTGCTCCACCGGCATCAGTGAGCGCGAGCCGGTAGAATCCCGGGAATTCCGGCGCTTGGATCACGATGCCGATCTTGTCGGCGGCGGTGCCGGAGTAACGAATCACCCGGGCTTTGCCGGTGGGCGCCGCGGAAACGACCTTGCCATCGGCATCGAGCTGGAGGCGCTCGAACTGCAGCGTGGCATCGATGCTGGTCACGCCGGAGGGGAAGGTGAGGGCAGCGTGCACATCCTGATCGGGCTCGACCACGCGGTCGCGAATGGACAGGTCCACTTGAATCGGGGCGGCGGCCAGGACCCCGGGCGCACCGAGCAGGGCGGCGAGGGTTCGGCGCAGGCCGGTGTCCTGATAAATGGTCCCGTGCTCACCGCCGACCACGCTGTTCTGGACTGCGGCGCCGAGGGCGCTCCAGATGGGCACGGTTCCGTCGCCGGAATCTTCGGTTTCAATCCGGCGCGCCGGCTCTTTCTTGTCCCAGGTCCGCAGCCGCACGGTCGAGATCGTCACCTGCCGGGATCCCGCGAAAAAGAAATAGCGCACGTTGGCGGGCTTGTTGGCAAGGTTGAGCTTGCCATGGAACTTCCGAGCTGACTCCAAGTTGTTCTGGTTGAGATTGATGGCCGCGGCGACCTTCTTGTCGTATACGTCCACGGGCAGGAATTCCGCCTTGGGGTGATCGTCCCAGCAAAAGGGCTCGCCAGGGGGCGGCAGCAACTGATAGAGCGACGGGAAATCGTCCTTGCTGACGAGATCGCGCACTTGTTTGGCATTCAGGAACAGCCGGCGCTCCATTCCGAGGGCGGCGGTCAGCGCGAGCGGAGCGCCGTTGTGCGGCGTGCCCAGCGTGATCAGCCGGCGCACGGCAGCGAAGCCCGGGCGGCCGGCATACGCGCCGGACTCGAGGTAGTAGCGGCTCACCAGCCCGCCCATGCTGTGCGCGATGAGCGACACTTCGGCATCGGCATGGGCCGCGATCGTCTTGTCGAGCAGGTCAGCGAGCCGCGCCGCCGCCTGTTCATTGGGCTTGCGCCAGTCGTAGGGACAGACGAACTGCGCATCATACCCGCAGGCATGCAGATCGGCGATCAGCGTTTCGTACTGCGCGGAAAACGAGTAGGAACGGATGAGATCGCCCACCTTCAGGTCCGGCCGCAGCAGATCGGCCATTTTGTTGTAGGGGAGCACGAGGCTGGTCACCGGGCCGGGCCAGATCAGCTTGTTGTCCCACCACAGCTCCGAGCCCATGATGCCGGGCACAACCACCGCAATCTTTTTCATCGGTACTCCGCGAGCGCCTGAACCAGCGCCTGAGCCGCCGGGCGAAAGCGCGGCTTCATCAGTTTGAGACATTTCGCCTCGACCTTCGGATGCCGCAACTCGCCGATAATCGTGCGCCGGTCCTCGTGATAGTCGAAGAGGCAGCCGGTGTCGTCATGAAAGCCGAGGTCGTCGTTCATGGCGACGAGAGCTCCGGAGACGATCAGGTCCGCAACCGCCATCTCAAAAGGACGGTTTGCTTCCCGTGCGAACTCGCGCAGGCCGGCGGTCGAGATCAGGACCAGACGCCCCCGCGCGGAGGAGAAAAGGTCCCATACGAGCGTGCGTCCCTCTTTGCCCGCGATGATGGACGGGCTGATGCCGATCAGATAATCGAGGCCGAGATCGGAGCGCACAGTCTCGGCGCGCTCGAAAAAGAAGTCATCCGCAATGGTTTTCTGGCCGATGTCTTTCCGGTCGCGTGGCGTCAGCTTTCCGCCGAGCTGCTTCTCCGCCCAGGCGATGATGGCTTCCCGGCGGCTGATCATTCCGGCGGGAATCGCGGCCTGCACTTCGAAAAAGGTGATGGCGGGCTGGGCGGCGTTCAGCGCGTCGATGACGCCGTGCAGGCCGGTCACGTAGGCGTCGAGGTCCCAGATGCCGACGGTGTCCACTTTCGCTCGCCGCGTCAAGTCGCCGACGATCTCCGACAGCTTCTCCTCCGGCCCGGCGCCGCCGCCCGCGATGCCCAGCGAGGGAAGACCCGTAGTGCTCGCGAACAGCGTCTCGATGAAACGAGGCGAGTAGTTGCGCAACGCGGCGCCAGGCTTGTCCCGCGGCAGCTCGATGCGCTCGAGCGCGCGCTTCACCTCGGCGGCGGGCACGGGCGGCGCTTTCTTGTGCACGAGCAGAAAAGTGGGCCGCTTCATGGCTGTGGCTGGTACAACTGCGCGCCGCCGTAAAGGCGGTAGAGAGTGGGGATGCCCCAGTCGAGCGCGCCCGCATCGACCAGCTCGATGCGGCCCTCCATGACCGCCTGGTCGATATTGCCGCTGCGCAGGAGCTCCTCGTACAAGGCTCCCACGAACGTGATCATGGACTGATCGAAGACCGGGAGCTGATTCGCGACCACGGCCTGCACGCCGGCCGCGAGCAGGGCCTGCGCGGTGATGGAGTAGGCATTGGCGAAATCTCCCTGGGCGGTGCTGCAGGCGCTGAGCACGGCGAGACGGATGTTCTTGCCGCTGAGAATGGATGCCAGGTCTTCGCCGGGTAAATAGTCGCTCTTGCCGGTCTTGGGGTTCATGAGCACCAGCCGGCCTTCGCCATTCGGCCCGATTTCCCCATGCCCGGAAAAATGGAAGATGTCGAACTCGCTGTTGCGAATCGTTTTCTTCAGGGTTTGGCGATCCGCGCTGGAAATGACGATCGGGTCGGCGAAGCGTTCGGGCAGCCGGGCGCGCAGCAACCTTTCAATTCGTCTCCGGATGTCTTCCGAGCTCACGCCTTGCTGGTCGACGGGGTCGGCGGAGACAAACAGCAGCCGGAGTTCGCCGGTGAGGGGAGCGGGCTCAGCGGGCGCGCGGCCGATCATGGGCACGATGCGCACGACGCAACGCTCGCGACGCGGGGCACGCGGCTGCTTCGGCTCCTTCAGGTATTCCCAAGGCAGCGCCTGCAGATCCGGAGAGGTGCTGAGGACATGGACGCTGACCCGGGTGGCCGGCAGCCGGTTATAGAGGTCGTCGACGTCGTCCCGGACGACAAAGCGAAAAAGCGCTTCGCCGAAGGCTTTCATTTCGGCCTGGCTGGGAGCGGGCTGCACGCCTTTCACCGCGTCTTCCAGCCGCTTGCGGAAACCGGCCAACTTCGCCAGATCCTCGCCGAACGGGATTTTCGCGACCGCGATATCGAACCCGCTACGCGCCAGCGTGACCGCCTGTTTGGAACCGGCGTCGAGAATCGTCAAATCCAGGGTGTCGATGGCGGCCATAGCGAGTATTGCGGAAAATACGAGAGAATTTTACCAGTTCTCGCGAGATTCTATCATCGGCAGAGCACTTCGGTACGACGGTCATGAGTGGCGGAGGGCGGTTGCGCTGGGATGGTTAGGGTCTTACGCGGTGTGCGCCGCCTAGCGCGGGTTGCGCAAGCGGGCGCCTTCGCGGACGTATCGTCAACTCGGGCGCGGGTGGAGCGTTCGTGCCGCGGCCTCTTGCGCTGCGCCAATGCACGCTGGCCGGACGGGTTCCTCGCGCGCACATCCCGATCCAAGTATTTCGCGGGCGCTCGCGGGATTGCCTCGGCCGCACTAGCGTGGTGGTTTGCGTTATATTTGACAACTGCTCCCTTGCGGTCGCGGCTCAGAATGAGCATTTCCGAGCCGCGCGCGTTAGCAAGCCGTATGCGGGACGGCCCACGAGCATGTGGGCACCGTATTCGAGCCGCAAACCGGCTGCCTGCTACATTGATCCCTATATGACATGGATACTATACGCGCTGGGAGCAGCCCTCTCGTGGGGGATGTACGGGCCGGCGCTGCACAAGGGACAGGTGCAGCTTGGCAACCCGCTGCGGGCGCTGCTGTGCGTGGGAGTGGCTTATTTTCTCGTGGGTGTTCTGGTGCCCGTGGCGGCACTGTACAGCCAGGGGGGCCTGAAGGGATTCAGCACGGGCGGCACGCTGCTGGCGACACTCGCCGGCGCACTGGGCGCGATCGGCGCCATTTGTATCATTTGGGCGTTCCGGTCGGGCGGGGTTCCCACCTATGTCATGCCGCTGGTGTTTGGGCTGGCGCCGGTGGTGAACGTCCTGTTCTCGATGGTGACGCACCCCCCGAAGACGGCGCCCAGTCCGATGCTCTACCTGGGATTCGCGCTCGCCTCAGTCGGCGCCGGGCTTGTGCTCTATTACAAGCCGCAGGGGTGACGGCGTTTGCGTGCGCGGACGCTGAATCGCAGCCTTGCGACAGGGCTCGTTTGCGGTTGGCCGTGCTTGATCGACAGACGTGACTGTGCTTGAGGCGCCGCGTGTTCTCTCCGTCTGCCCGGGATGAAGGCGTATTCGGCGCCGTGGGAAAGGCGGCGGGGCCGGTACCCGATGGCGCTGCCGACGAAACGGGCGCCGGAACTCAGCCATCATAGGGATATGCGCACTTTCACTGTTTTGGCGCTGTGCCTGTGCCTGGCCGCGGGCGCCGACGCCGCCGGGAAATCCACGAAGATCTTCCCGCTGCCTTATGACCAGCACGATTTGCCCAACGGGCTGCGGCTGATCACGATCCCGACCGAGTTCCCGAATGTGGTGGCGCTATACGTGGTCGTCCAGGTCGGCTCGCGCAACGAAGTCGAGCCCGGCAAGAGCGGGTTCGCTCATTTCTTCGAGCACATGATGTTTCGCGGGACGAAGAACTACCCGCCGGACAAGTGGGAGGCCATCATGCGCGAGGCGGGCGCCGCGACGAACGCCTACACCAGCGACGACCTGACGGTCTACCACGCTGTGTTCTCCAAAGAAGATCTGGAGACGATCCTGAGAGTGGAGGCAGACCGTTTCCAGAACCTTGAGTATGCGCCGGCGGCTTTCAAGACGGAAGCGCTGGCGGTGCTCGGCGAGTACAACAAGAACAGCGCATCGCCGATTTCGAAGATGTACGAAGTGGTGCGCAACACCGCGTTCGACGCACATACCTACAAGCACACCACCATGGGATTTCTGGAGGACATCCAGGACATGCCCAACGAGTACGATTACAGCCGGCAGTTCTTCGAACGCTTCTACCGGCCCGAGTACACGACCGTGCTGCTAGTGGGCGATATCACGCCGGCGCAGGCGCGCGCGCTGGTGGAGAAATACTGGGGCAAGTGGAAGCGCGGCAATTACCGGGTCCAGGTTCCGCGGGAACCGGTGCAGCAGAAGCCGCGGACGGCGCACGTCGACTGGACCTCGCCGACGCTGCCATGGGTGTGGATCGCCTACAAAGGTCCGGCCTACTCGGACACGGAGAAAGACCTGGCCACGCTGGACCTGCTCGGCTTCCTGGGTTTTTCGGACAATTCGGAGCTGTACCAGAAACTCGTGATCGAGGAGCAGAAGGTCGACACGCTCGATCCCGACAGTTCCGATCACGTGGATCCGTACCTGTTCAGCGTGATCGCGCGGGTGAAGAAGGATGCGGACGTAGCCGAGGTGCAGCGGAGAATTCTGGAAACGATGAATGGTTTCAAGAACACGCTGGTGCCGGCGGAGAAGCTGGAGTCGGTGAAGCGGCACCTGAAGTATGAATTCGCCCTGCGCATGGACAGCAGCGCGGCCATCGCGGACACGATGGCGCACTATATCGCGCTGCGGCGCACGCCGGAGACGGTGAACAAGATCTACGCACTGTACGACGAGATCACGCCGGAAGATTTGAGGAACGTCGCGCGGAAGTACCTGGCCGACAGCGCACGGACAATCGTGACGCTGAGCGGTCCGAAGCAGGCCTCGGGAGGTGAGAAGTGAGGACGCTCGCAATGTTGGCCGCGTTCGCAGCCACGCCGGCTGTGCAGGCGAAGACGGAAGTGGTGACGCTTCCGAGCAAATCGCCGATCGTCACCTTCCGGTTCGTGTTCCGCGCCGGCAGCGCTGACGACCCCGCCGGCAAGCCGGGAACGGCGGCCCTCACGGCAGCGATGCTGGCCGAAGGCGGAACGAAGACGCGGACGTACAAACAGATTGTGGATGCCATGTTTCCGATGGCGAGCCACATCTCCAGGCAGGTGGACAAGGAGATGGTGACGTTCGCGGGCGAAACGCACGTTGACAATCTGGAACAGTACTACAGCCTGTTTCGCGAGATGCTGCTCGAGCCCGGGTGGCGGCAGGAGGATCTGTCGCGGCTGAGAGACAACATGATCAACTTCCTGCGCGTGAGCCTGCGCGGCAACAATGACGAGGAGCTTGGCAAAGAGGTCCTGTACACCAGGCTCTACGAAGGCCACTCGTACGGGCATCACAACGCCGGCACCGTCTCGTCGCTCGAGAAGCTCACGACGGACGACCTGAAGCAGTTCTACCGCGCGCATTTCACGCGCGCCAACCTGATTCTGGGACTAGCGGGGGGCTATCCCGAGGGCTTCGTGGAGCGTGTCCGCAAGGATTTCGAAAAGCTGCCGGAAAGCGGCGAAGCGCTGCGCAAGCTGCCTGCTCCGCAGCCGTTGACGGCAAACCGCGTCACGATTATCGACAAAAACACGCGCTCGGTGGCATTCTCATTCGGATTCACCATCGAGGTGACGCGCGGGCACCCCGATTACCCGGCGCTGCTGGTGATGCAGTCCTATTTCGGACAACACCGCAACAGCGGGGGCCGGCTGTATAACAGGATGCGCGAGGCTCGCGGGCTGAACTATGGGGACTACGCCTACATCGAGTATTTCCCACGCGGGATGTTCCTGATGGAGCCGCCGCAGAATGTTGTGCGGCGGCAGGAGATTTTCCAGATCTGGATCAGGCCGGTGGAGCCGCCGAATGCGCATTTCGCTCTGCGGCTGGCGCTGTATGAGCTGGATAAGCTGGTAAGCGAAGGGATTCCGGCCGAGGCCTTCGAGCGCACGCGCAAGTTTCTATCCAAGTACGTGAATTTGCTAATCAAGACGAAAAGCGCGGAGTTGGGATACGCAATCGACAGCAAGGTGTACGGGATCCCGGGCTACACCTCGTATGTCAAGAACGCGCTCGCGAAGCTGAGGCGCGAGGACGTGAATCGCGCGATCCGCAAGCACCTGAGGGCGGAGAACATACAGCTCGTCGTGGTGACCGACAAAGGAGAAGAGTTTCGCAAGAAGCTGCTCGCGAACGAGCCTTCTCCGGTGTCGTACAACTCGCCAAAGCCGGAGGAAATTCTGGCCGAGGACAAGCTGGTGATGGCGCGCAGGATCGCGCTCGACCCGAAGAATGTCGAGGTTGTGCCCGTCGAGCGGGTGTTTGAATAGCCGGCGGAGCTCTTCAGCTCCAGCTCACTACCGTCTGCTTCTCGACCTTTGCGGGATCGAACTCGATACCGAAGCCGGGCCGGTCCGGGAGCGCGATCCTGCCCTGAATGGGTGTGAGCTGGTGCTTCTCGAAGAGGTAGTAAGACTGCATCTTGTTCACGAGGTATTCGACCAGCGGACAAGTCATGGGGGATTGGCTCGCCACCACATGCAGGGCGGCGTGCAGACTATGGCCGTGCGGGATCACCTGCGCGTCGTAGACCGAGGCGAGGGCGCAGATCTTCACCAGCTCGCTCGTGCCGCCGCACCATTCCGGGTCGGCCTGCACGACGCTGACAGCGCCCGCCTTGAGGTAATGTTGCACCTCCCAGCGGCCGTAGAAGTGCTCGCCGGAAGCGACCGGCACTGAAGTGGCGCGCCGCAACTGGACGAAGCTGTCGATCTTGTCGGCCTGGAAGGCTTCTTCGATCCAGCGCGGGCGATACGGCTCGACGCGCTTGGCCCAGGCGATCGCATAATCGAGGTTCCAGCCCATGAAAGCATCGAACATGATGTCGACGTCGTCGCCGAGCGCCTCACGCAGGTTCTTCACCAGCCCGACGTTTTTGGCGAGGCCCTCGCGGTCGTCGCCGGGACCGTAGGCAAGGAACCACTTCTGGTTGCGGAATCCCTGATTCTTAAACTGCACCGAAACCTTGCGTACGGCCTCGGGCTCGACCGAGAAGCCGAGGCAACTTGCGTACGCCTCCACCGGATTCCGCGCCGGTCCGCCGAGCAGCCGGTAAACGGGCGTGTTGAAATAGCGGCCGCGCAGATCCCAGAGCGCGTTATCAACCGCGCTGATGGCCATCATGAAATGGCCGCGGCGGGAGTGGCGGTTGAGCCGGTGCAACTGGTCCCAGAGCGTCTCGCCGGCGAGCGGGTCCTTGCCGGCGAGGAAAGTGCGCAATTGCTGGTCGGCGACGAGCGCGGCCTCGCGATCGATGGGGCCGTACAAGCCTTCGAGTCCTTGGTCTGTCTTGATCTTGAAGTAGAGGGCGCTGGCGGACTGGGTGATCTGGCGAGGCTCGCCCTCGCTATAGGGTTTGGGACGGTGCTCGGCGTAGATATGCAGGGGGTTGACCTGGTGCTGGCGGTTGATACCGGCGGTGGTTTGCCTGGTGCCCTGCAAGCGCAGGATTTCCAGACCGGAGATCTTCAACCTGCCCGGCCGGATGACGTTCTGGAACGCCTGGACCCGTAGGGGCGCCGCGGCCGCCGCGAGCGCACTGGCAAAGACTCTTCGGTTCATAGAATCAAACACACCCAATCCTCTCTATTCAGCCGTGTTGCCGGCGCGGAGTTCCCAAGAGCGGCCAGAACGCCGGCCGTCTGGCGGTGGCCGAAACCGCTGAGCACCATGTGGCCTCCGCCACGGAGGACCCGGCGCATTTCGGGCGCAAGCTGAGCCAGCGCCGGGGCGCTGATGTTTGCCAGCAGCAGATCCACCGCCTCCGAGCGCACCGACCGCAGGGACCCGGTAAACACCCCTATGGCAAAGAGGGTACTGGCAAAGTTCTCCCGGGCGATGCGCGCGGCGTCGTGGTCGATGTCGCAGGCGATCACGGTTTCGGCGCCTAACAACGCGGCCGCGTGCGCCAGAATGCCCGACCCGGTTCCGACGTCGAGCACGGTTTGCCGCGGCTCGAGCGTGCGCTCCAGGCCCATGAGGCACAACTGGGTGGCGGGATGCGAGCCCGTGCCGCAGGCCATTCCGGGATTGATCTTCAGCCGGACCCGGCCGCACGGAGCCGGATCGTCACGCCAGGCGGGGACCAGGTAGAAGCGTTCGCCGACGGCGACGGGCTGCCACATGTCGCGCGCGGCCGCCACCCAGTCACGCTGCTCCTCGACGCGAACCTGCGGGTCATAGGCGGCGAATGCGCGCGCGATCCGGGGCGCATCGCAAGTGTCTTCGAAATAGGCGCGCAGGCGGGTGTCGTCCTCTTCGTCGATACCGGTGGTGCCGGCCTCCCAGAGCTCGGCAATGACCTGGTCGCGCTGTGGACGAGGGATGGTGAGGAGAATCGAGATCACCCCTGTACCCGCTTGGCCTTGCCGGTCCAGAACTGCTCGCGCAACACGTTCTTGCGGATCTTGCCGGTGCCGGTCTTGGGCAGCGGCTCGCTGCTGAACTCGATGCGCCGGGGCAGCTTGAAGCGCGCGAGCCGCCCCTGCAGGAACTGCAGCAACTCCTCGGTAGTGAGGTTCGCGTCGGGTTTGGGAACCACGATTGCGACGGGAACTTCTCCCCATTTCTCGTCGGGGGCGGCGACGACGGCGCACTCGAAGACGCCCGGATGCGCGAAGATCGCCTTCTCGACTTCGATCGAGGAGATATTCTCGCCGCCGCTGATGATGATCTCCTTCTTGCGGTCGACGATGTGGATGTAGCCTTCGCCGTCCCAGACGGCCATGTCGCCGGTGTGGAACCAGCCGCCGGCCATGACTGCCCGGGTGGCAGCTTCGTCCTTGTAATAGCCGGACATGACGTGGTCGCCTCGGACCACCACCTCGCCGATGGAGCTCATATCGCGGGGCACGTCCTGCATGGCGCCGTTGACGACTCGGATCTCGACGCCCGCCACCGGCCAGCCGGCCATGGCCTTACGAACGTAGCGTTCGTGCCCGGACGCCTCGATTTCGGTGCCCTTCGGCGCGGCAATGGTCAGGACGGGCGCCGTTTCGGTGAGCCCGTAACCGGCGAAGACCTGGCAGGGGAAGGCTGCTTCCATGCGCTCGATGAGCTCGGGCGAAGACGCCGCCCCGCCGATCATGATGCGCCGCAGACTGCTTACGTCATACTGCCCGCGATCGGGGGCGTTGAGCAGCGCGTTGGCCATGGTGGGCACCAGGCACATGTCGGTTGCCCTGTGCTCGTCGATCAGCCGCAGCACGTTCGACGGCTCGAAGCGCCGCACCATCACCTGCCTGACGCCGAGCATGGTCGAGGCCTGCGGGTGTCCCCATCCGTTTGCGTGAAACAGCGGGATGGTATGCAGGTCGACCATGGTCGCGGGGTCCTGATAGATGTTTGCGACCGAGAGGCCGTGCAGGTAGAGCGTGCGGTGGCTCAGGATGACACCCTTGGGAATACCGGTGCTGCCGCTGGTGTAGAACAGCTCCGCGGCGGCATTTTCGTCGACCTGCATGAAATCGACGCGCCCGGGCGAGCCGGTGGTGAGGAACTGCTCGTATTCGCCATCGAGCGCGAGGAATTGCCCGATCGCGCCGCAGCGGGCTTTGACCTCCTCGATGAGCGGCGCGAAATCGGGCTCGAAGAACAGAAGCCGGGCCCCGGAGTGGTTGAGGATCTCGACCAGCTCGTGTGCAGTGAGGCGGACATTGAGCGGCATGACGATCGCGCCCGCGAGCAGGACGCCATAGTATCCCTCGAGGAGCTGGTGATTGTTGAAACTCAGATACGCGGCGCGGTCGCCGGGTTCGATGCCGGCGCGTACCAGTGCGGCGCCCAGGCGCTCGCAGCGCTCGCCGAATTCGGCATAGGTGAATTGGCGGTCGCCGGAGACGACACCGATCTTGCGCCCGAACAGGTCGACGGCGCGATAGAGAAAACGAATGGGTGTGAGCGGAACGGTCATGCGCCTCCCACAGCGTTCTACATTCTACACTTCGGGCCAACGCGTACCGGCAGACTTGGCCCGGGCGACTGTGGGGTGCGGTCCCGCATACTGCTTGCTGACGCGCGCGGGTCCGGGAGCGTTCATTCTGAGCCGCGGCCGCGAGGGAGCCGTTGTCAACCAGACGAACGTGCGGTTTGCGAGAGAGTGTTCCACTCGCCGGCGGCCGCTGATGTGTCTAACGCGCTCAGCTCGTCTTGGCAAACCGGCGGAAGAAGCTGGTCTTGTTCCAGTGCGGCCGGGCGGGGTCGTCGGCGACCAGCCTCGTGAACCGGGCGACCACGCGGTTGAACTTCACCGCGGCCTTGAGATCCACCGGCTGCTGAAGGTCATCCGAGGGGGCGTGATAGCGATTCTTCAGCCATGCCTTCATCACCTGATCTTCGGGCGAACCCGGCGCCGCGCCCACCTTGAAGTACATGGCTGGAATGCCGCGGCGGATGAAGTTGTACTGATCGCTGCGGATAAAGATGCGGCGGTGCGGCTCCGGGTCGCGCTGCACGGCGATGCCGAATTCCTTTGCCGCCGCCTGGATCTGCTCCCCGAGGGTCGATTCATCGAGGCCGTACACCGTGAGCATCTTCAGCGGCACAATGGGCAGGAACATGTCGATATTAACGTCGGCGATGATGCTCGTCGCGGGCACGGTCGGGCGGTTGGCGAAGTACCTGGAGCCGAGCAGTCCCTTCTCCTCGCCGGTGACCGCGAGGAAGAGGATCGAGCGTTTCGGCCTCGCCTCGCCCAGCACGCGAGCCATTTCGATCAGCGACGCGACACCGGAAGCGTTGTCCATGGCGCCGTTGTAAATAGCGTCACCTTTGATCGGGCGGCCCACTCCGATGTGGTCGAGATGGGCGCTGATTACCACAAACTCGTTTTTCAGCTTGGGATCCGTGCCGCGCAGGATCGCGGCAACATTGTCCGACACCACCTCGCCGGTCGTGAAGACCGGGCGGGCGCGGATCAGCGCCTTGAGCGGGAACTTGGGCAGAGGCTTCTTATCGCGGTGCAGCGCGATCAGCTCGGCGGCCGTGTGTCCGGTTCCGGAGAAGAAACGGCCGGCTTTGGCGGGATTGATGGCGATGGCGACGCGCTGGCCCGTGGTATCGACCAGTTTCGGATCGGTGAGAGACATCGAGGGCATGAAGCGCGCGAGCGAGGAGCGTTCCCAGGGTATGTCGTTGCGAGGCCGCAGCGTGGCGACGCCGATCGCTCCGGCGGCGCGCAGGCGGCCCCATCGCTCCGCCACCGACTGGGCGTGCGCCGCCAACTCGCTGGGAAGGTGAGCCGGCGCCGCATCGATGTATACGGCGATCTTGCCGTGCAAATCGAGGCCGGCCAGGTCATCGTAGCGGGCTTCGGAAATCTGCAGTGCGTACCCGGCGAAGACGGCGGGCGCCTCGATGAGCGGGTCCGGCTCCGCACGCAGGCTGAAATAAGCTTCGTCGCCGAGCCGGACCGTCTCCGCTTTGCCGTCGAACACCAGCTCGAGCTTCGATTTTTCTTCGATGATCTTGCGGGAGCGAAACGGGATCGGCTGGAAATAGCCCTCGACGCCGGCCGGTTCGAGCCCGGCGGCGCGGAACCGGCCGGCAACGTACTCGGCGGCTTTGCGATATTCCGGGGAGCCGGTGTTGCGGCCCTCGAGCTTGTCGTCCGCCAGAGCCTGCACGTGCGCCCACCAGCGGCGGGCCTCCACGGACGCGTCCGCGGCCAAGCCGGCGGCAGCCAGCAGAAGAAACAGGGAGATCCGTCTCATGATGCTTGCACTATGGAGCCGCCGCGGCACGCGCGGCCTTGTAGGCTTCGCGCATGGTGCGAATCTGGGCAGAGTGCTTCTCCGGGTGCCGGGCGTAGATTCCGAGCAGGTCGAGCAAAGTCAGGCGCCCGCGCTGGCTGTGCTCACAGGTGCGCTGGAACGTCTCTTCCGGCAGGCTCTGGAGAAGCTCGTAATTCTCGGCGCGCAGGCGCCGGAACATCTCGAGCGCCTGGGAGGGCTTGCGCCGCGCGTAGTCGAGCCGTTCGGCCCAGGCATCCTGGTTGTAGCCGGTGATGGACGGATTGTCCTCGGCGATGATGCGGCGGAAGCGAACGCCGCCTTCGAGCTCGGAGTCCGAGAGGTGCGCAACAATCTGGCGGACGCTCCACTTGCCGGGGGCGGCGTGGTAGTCGACTTCGGATCCGGCGGCGCCGGTGAGCGCGGCAGCGACCAACTCGGGCCCCCGGCGGAATCGTTCAAGAAGATCGGAAAGTTCAGACATCGTGGTTCAGTAATAATCGGCGCAGCTCATATAGTAGCCGCAACGCTCGCAGATCAGTTTGCAATGGCGACGGCTGAGCCTGCTGCTGCACAGAGGGCAGTAAAGCATCGGTTCGTCGGACGGTGCGTCCGCCGGCTGCGCGCGCGGGGCGTCGGGCGCGTTATCCATGCCTCATTATAGGACCGCGGGCCGCGAGACGACCGCAGCGTTAGCAAGCGGGATGCGGGACGGGCCGGCAGGGGCGGCACGCAGCCCCGGTCACCCGGAGCGAAGTCAACCGATGCCGCAGCGCTTGCCGTGGAATGCGTCATGATTCGAAGTAGCCTGTCGGCTTGCGGCGTCGCCCCTGCGGGTTGGAATGGAGGAACGGCGGCGCAGCCAGCCTTTCCGCGCGTCCCGTGAGCGCCGATTCCGCCGGGTATCTTGTGCTTCGGTAAAGTGCAGGACACATCCTAGAACGACGCGGATTTGGCCGCGTTCAGTTTCGTAAGTCTTGGTTTTTCAATGGCGTTGGGTCGTGTTGATCAAATCTTGTCCAGTTTGTGCTGAGAAGGGACCGGTTCGGCCTCGGGTGTTTCAGTTTTCTGCCGGCCAAAGCGTACCGGATCAAAACCGGTTTCTTGGATCGCACGCACTGCTGTGTCAAACAGGGCTCGAACTTCGGGTTCGGAATATAGGTCGGAGATGGCCCAGTACCACGTTGCCCATTGCCATTCATCGCGATGGTTGAGCGGGTCTTTGAAGACGCGCAATACCTTATCTCGAAACAACTGGGGCGCGGGATGTCTCGGCCCTCTGCCGCGAAGCATCGCAAGGGCTTCCAGCCCGACTGTCCACCAGTTGCCTCGATCATCAGGACTCTCGCGATCTTCGAGTCGCGATTCGAGGGCACGAACTACGGCGCGTGGGGGCTTATTCCGGCGCCAGTGGTATTGTCCGAGCGCAAAAACCGACCAGAATCGAACCTCCGCCGATTCATCCGTGCAGCACTGGATCAGCGCCTTGACGGCCTTGCGCTTTCCAAGCATACCCAGGCATTCGGCAGCCTGAGCCCGAACACGCGGCGTCTCCTGCTTGTTTCGCAGAACCTGGATGAGAGGCCGGACAACGCGGCCATCACGGCGACTGAAGCCGAGAGCGTAAACGGCACCCCATCTTCTTGCTTCAAGCTGGTCGTGCAGCGCAGCCAATAACGGCGGCACGTCAGCCGGGTCGTCCTGAACGCTAAGATCGCGGGCGGGGTCGACAATTTCCACCCAATCAGTTGCGCCAAAGAATCTTTCGAGCAATTCGGTCATTAGCAGTGCTCTGAGTCGAGTCTAACGCCGGGCACTGAAGGGAATCACCGCCCTTGTGGCCGGGCGGTTTAGACTACTTGATCCGCGAAGCTGCTGAACTTTGCCGGCGCCGCCGAACAGCGGCCCGAGATTCGCCCGGGGGTTGCCGCGCTTCCTGGCAGAGGTGTCGCAGATTTTCAATCAGTACGCGATCGCCGGTTACGTTGCGAGTTTGAAGCCCAAACAGAGGAAGATACTGCGCAGCCTACTGTTCCTGCAGAGTCCTATTCCAGGTCCGGCAACTGCTCGTGTGGGATCTTGAGGCGGATTGACCGCCCTTGGCCGGGAACACGCTCAATGAGGCCGTTGGCATCCAGCGTAAGCACCATCTGGTGAACCGATGGTGGGGTGACTCGAAAATAACGCTGCATGTCGGCTTCGGCTGGCGGCCGTCCGTTCATCTTCGTGTAGCAGTGGATAAAGGCCAGGTACTGCCCTTGCTTTTTGGTGAAGCTGGTCTTCATCGCTCTGAGAATTGTAGCGGCTTGCGGGCCGGCAATCAGCGCCTCCGATGTCCCCTTTGCCCGACACCACCGGTTGACCCTGCCCGTGACGTCGTCCGGACCAGCTTCAAAATCGGTTTGTGCTTCTCCACAGGATCAAAGCGAAGCCGGGCGGTATTCGCCTCCATGATGGTGATTCGTCCGACGAGCCCTTTGCTGCGCTCGTGCTCTATCAAGCTCACAATGGCGACCACGGCTCCGCGATCTTTCCTCCGGGCCTGGCCGCGAATGTTTTCGCCGACCTCAGAGCTTTTTCCGTGGCTTGGTTCGGCCCCGGGTGATCCAGCACACCGCCTATTTTCCGTCTGGTAGGGGTTACCATGCGGACCAGCGCCGACGGAAACCATACAGGGCAATAGGCAAGAAACTTGGACAACGGGCGGAATCCATCATGGAACTGGACATACGCCCAAAGACCCTAAAACGGCACGTCGTCTTCGGTCACGCCCTGGCTGGCGTCGGGCTCGCGGCGGGGCGGGGCCGCTGCCGGCGCGCGTTGGGCACTGCGGGGCATCGATACCGGCTGCTGTGAAGACTCGTCGGCCGGCTCGGTGGACCGGGCGCCGCCGAGGAGGATCACCTCTTCGGCCACGACTTCGGTGATCCAGCGCTTGTTGCCGTCCTTGTCGTCATAGCTGCGCGTCGAGAGCCGCCCCTCCACATACACCTGCTTGCCTTTGAGGAGGTAGTTGGCGACGTTCTCCTGGCGCCACACTATGATATTGTGCCAGTCGGTTTCTTCCTTCCAGTCGCCCGTCTGCTGGTCCTTCCAGCGGCGCTGGGTGGCGAGGGAGAAGGTAGTCTTCGCCACGCCGGAGGGGGTGAACTTGGTTTCGGCATCCCGGCCCAGGTTTCCGATGAGGATCACTTTGTTAACGCTACGCGCCATAACGATCGAACTCTATCATAAAGGTGCGTTTGGGGCGAAAAAATTCTCATCCGGCGGCCAAATCGAAGCCTGGGCGGCCTCTCGGGCTCCCACCAGCCGCCCGTGGAGGGGGCTCCGGGGCGCCAGGGACGCCCCTGCCCGTCAATCAAGCTGATAAATTTTCCGTGAAGCGACGATATAACTGAGCGGTGATGGCTGTCTAAGGAGATGGCGGACTGGCGTGAACGCTGCAGTCCCTGCCGGGTATTGGCAGCGGTCGCGATTTGCGACATAATACGATCTACGCCCCGTGGGCCGGTCGCCCGGCCGGCTGGGAAGGAAAAGCGAAGCTGGCGGTACCAGCCGAGCGCAGGAGCGCTGGCCGCGAGGGTGAAAACGATAGTAAGAAGTAACACCGGATGCCCGACGCGATGCAAGTAGCCCGATTGTTTCTCTTCGGTTCCAGCATACTTTCTACGCTCCCGTCCGCTCATGCGCAGCTCGCGATGAACGGATCGGGGCCGGGATCGGTGATCCGCATCTTCAACACGGATATGGCGGTGTTCGAAGCCGGGGAACCGCGCCAGGACCTGCCGTGCAACGTCAATCCCAGCAAGCCATTGCTCGGTTTCGATCTCCGGTATCACGCCGGCTACGAGGTGAGTGTGCCGCTGCGTGAGCTCGCGGGGTCGGAGAATCAGCTCACGATCCTGTTTCGTGTGTCCCAGGCGGATGGCAAGGAGGAGCCGCAGTATTTCACGCAGCGCTTTCGGGTGTCCGCCATCGAGCCGGATGCCAAAGGTGATGCCTATCTCCAGGGAAGCTTCGACATCGGGGAAGGAAAATACCAGGTGCAATGGCTGATGCGCGACCGGGCGGAACGCGTCTGCTCGTCTACCTGGGATGTGGAAGCGGAGCTGCCGCCCAAGGATAAAGACATTGCGCTCGCGCTGGCCCCCGGCCGGGTGCAATCCAGCGAGCAGGAGCAGTTCCGGGATGAGCCGCCGGTCGCACGGGCGAGCGAGGAGCCGTTGAACGTCAAGGTCTTGATCAATTTCGCACCGCAGAACGCGCACTCGGCGACGCTCCAGCCGCTGGACACCTCGGCGCTGGTATCGATCTTGCGCAACATCTCGCGGGACGCGCGAATCGGGAGATTCAGCATTGTCGCCTTCAACCTGCAGGAACAAAAAGTGCTGTACCGCCAGGACAATGCCGAGCGCATCGACTTCCCGGCTCTGGGGAAGGCGCTCGAGGCGCTGAATCTCGGGACCGTCGATCTGAAACGCCTGGGCGAGAAGAGCGGCGAGACGAATTTCCTGGCCGGCCTGATCCAGCACGAGCTGAAGTCCGAGAGCGCCGATGCGATTGTATTCGCCGGGCCCAAGGCGATGCTGGACGAGAACGTGCCGCAAGAATCGCTCAAGCAGATCGGCGAGATCAGCTCCCCGCTCTTCTACATGAATTACAACCTCTACCCCCACGCGGTACCCTGGAGTGATGCCATCAGCAAAGCGGTCAAGTTCTTCAAGGGCTACGAGTACACGATCAGCAAGCCCCGCGATCTGTGGTTTGCCGTGTCCGAAATGGTGTCCCGCATCGTAAAATTGAAACATGGACGCCGGCCGGGCACGTCTTCCTCAGAGTAGGGTAATGCGTTCCACTCTTATTTTCCTGACAGCTCTGGGGATTCTGCCCGCGGTGGCGCAGCAGCGCCCGTTCGAGCGCAATCTCCGCGAGCACGAGCAGACGCTCGCGCCGTTCGTAGCTTCGCCGCAAGTTGTTGTAGATAAAATGCTTGCTGCCGCCGGTTTGAAGCCTGGGGAGACCATGTACGACCTGGGCTGCGGCGACGGCCGTGTGCTCATCACGGCTGCTCAGAAGTTCAAAGCCAAGGCAGTCGGGGTCGAGCTCTCCGCAGCCCTGGTGGCCGCGACCAATCAGACCGTCAAGCGATTGAATCTACAGGACCAGGTGAAGGTGATTCACGGCCATTTGTTAGAGGCCAACCTGGCGCCGGCGGACGTGGTTACGCTGTATCTCGACACGGCTACCAACGAGCAGCTTAAGCCCAATCTGGAGAGTCAGTTAAAGCACGGAGCTCGGGTGGTATCGCACGACTACGAGATCCGCGGCTGGAAGCCGGTCAAGGTCGAAAAGATCGAGGTCTACAAGCGCCCGCACACGATCTACGTGTACGTGATGCCGCCAAAGTTCTGAGGCTCGCTCCCGGCACACGGCCCTCCCTAATCCTGCCGCCTGCGCGGAAATAGCCCTGATACGCTAAGGGGGTGCCTGAATTCGATGTCGCCGGCATCGGACTGAATGCCATCGACACTCTTCTGCTGGTGCCGCACTTTCCCGCGTATGCCGGCAAAGTTCCGTTCACGAACGAGATCCTGAGCCCGGGCGGGCAGGTGGCAAGCGCCATGGTGGCCTGCGCCGGGTTGGGACTGCGGGTGAAGTACATCGGCACGGTGGGTGACGACGAGCGCGGCCGGATCCAGATCGAGAGCCTGAAGGCATCAGGAATCAATCTCGATCATGTGCAGGTGCGCGCCGGGTGCCCGAACCAGTCAGCCTACATCCTGATCGATCAAACCACCGGCGAGCGCACCGTCCTGTGGCGGCGGCCCGATTGCCTGCGGGTTGATCCCGAAGAGATCACGCCCGAGCAAATCACCTGCGCGCGCCTGCTCCACGTCGATGGCCACGATACACCTGCCGTGGCGAAGGCGGCGCGAATCGCCCGCAGCGCCGGGATTCCGGTGACGATGGACATCGACACCTTGTACCACGGGTTTGAAGGGGTGCTGGAGAATGTCGATTACCTGGTGGCGAGCTCCGAATTCCCGGTGCAGTGGACGAACGAGCGCGATCCCTTCCGCGCCCTCGAGCTGATTCAGGAGGAGTATCAAATGAGGGTGGCGGCGATGACGCTCGGCGCGCACGGCGCGCTGGCTCGCGCAGAGGGTCGCTTCGTGTATTCGCCGGCCTTCGTCGTCAACTGCGTCGACACCACGGGCGCGGGCGACGTGTTCCACGGGGCCTTCTGTTATGCTGTCTTGCAGAATCTCCCCATGCAGGAAGCGCTCGATCTCTCTAACGCTCTTGCCGCGCTCAACTGCACCGCTCTCGGCGCTCGCGGCGGCATCCGCACGCTGGCGGATGCGCGTGCCCTCATGCTCCGCGCCGAGCGCCGTTCCCTTCCCGATTTCGTGGTCAAGGCGCACCGCGCCTGAATCATGATTCCTCTTCGGGACACGCAACCCAGCCACAGCACTCCGTTCATCACCGCAGCGATTATTGCGCTCAACGTCCTGGTGTTTCTCTACGAGATCTCGCTCGGCCGCTTCGAGCTGAACTACTTCATCGCCGCCTACGGCGTGGTCCCCGACCGGTTGCAGTATTCCGATCTGCTCACTTCCATGTTCCTGCACGGCGGCTGGATGCACCTGATCGGCAACATGTGGTTTCTGTGGATCTTCGGCGACAATGTCGAGGACGTGCTCGGGCACGCGAAATTTGCACTGTTCTATCTCGCCTGCGGTCTCGC
>JACOTZ010000363.1 GCA_016178155.1 Acidobacteriota bacterium | reverse complement strand
CAGGCTAACCGAATGCAAACATTGGAGGCCGGAAATGGTTTTTCGAATATTTCACACCTTCTGACGGTCGTGGCTCAGAACGCTTCCGCTGATTTGACGGCACTTACTGAGCCGCGCGCGTCAGCAAGCGGTTCGAAATCCTGTCGGTGACGAACTTCGGCTAGACTCCGCCCGCGGCCGTTACGCCCTGAATTGCAGGGGCGAGCCGCCCAGGACCGGGCCGGCACGCATGCCGCGTTTCGGTGGTCCGGGGCGCCGCGCGATGCAGAGCGCCGATGAGAACGGCCCGTTAGTAGCCTTTCTCGGAGAAGAGCATCACCTTGGCGGTTTGGAAGATGATGTACATGTCCAGCGACAGCGAGAGGTTCTTGATGTAGTACAGGTCGTACTCGAGCTTCACCATGGTGTCTTCGAGTGTCTCGCCGTACTTGTAATTGATCTGCGCCCAGCCGGTGATGCCCGGCTTCACGCAGTGGCGCTGGCGATAGAACGGGACCTTCTCCGAGAGCGTGCGCACGAATTCCGGCCGCTCCGGCCGCGGGCCGGCGATGGCCATATCGCCGCGCAGTACGTTGAACAACTGCGGCAGCTCATCGAGCCGCAGCCGCCGCAGGTGCTTGCCCAAACGCGTGACCCTGGGGTCGCCTTTGGTGGCCCAGACTGCCCCGGTCTTCGCTTCGGCGTCGGCCACCATCGAGCGGAATTTGAGGAGCGTGAACTGCCGGCCATTGCGCCCGACCCGCTGCTGGCGGAACAGCACCGGACCCTTCGAGGTCAGCTTGATCGCGGCCGCCACCAGCAGCATCACCGGTGAGAAGACGATCAGCCCGATCAGCGCCAGTGCGGTCGAGTAGATGGTCTGCATCCGCACGCTCGACAACTGCGGCCCCAGCTCCGTCGAGAAGATCAGTTGCGATGGCCGCAGGTCGCGGATGGGAACGCGGCCGAAGGCGGTCTCGTATAGAGTCGCCGCCTCCTCGATGCGGATTCCATGGAAGCGCAGCTCGAGCAAGTCGTACATGGGCAGCTTCTGCCGGCGCTCCGTCAGGCCGACGACAATCCGGTCCGGTTGCTGCCGTTCCACCAGCTCGCGGAGGTCCCCGATGCAACCGAGCATTTTCATCCCGCCGGCCGTTTCGCCACTGCCGGCGGTCTCGTCGAGGAACCCGATCGTCAGCATTCCCAGCTCGGGCCGTTCGGCGACACGGGCGGCGATCTCGCGGGCCGTATTGTTGGCGCCAAGGAAGAGGACTCGCTGCGCCCCGAGCGCGCTCAAGACAAAGCTCGAGTAGAAGAAGCGCCAGAAGGGCAGCAGCACCAGGATCAAACCGCAGCCGACAATCATGAGCCACCGCGGCATCATGAGCTCCGGATCCAGGTAGGTCAGAAGCGCCTGCAGGAAGAAGACGACGCCGATCACCAGGCAGAGCTGCTGGAAGAGGAGCAGCTTCGAACGCACCCGCAGGTCGGTGTACAGGTCCTGAAAGTACAGACCGGCGAGGACGCTGACCACCACCAGGCTCATGCGCGAGAGCCCGCCGTCGTACAGCAGGAAAATCGTCGGGTCGAGCTCGATGACCGTGTACGTGCCGATGAGCATGCAGGTAAAGATGATCACGATTTCCGACAGCAGCAGCGCCAGCACGCTGGTCGGAAAGAAGACGCGGAACAGCCGGATCATGTGCGAACGATCACCCCGTCATGCAAACGAAGAGTCTAACATCTCCTCACTCCCTCATCGACGGCCGAGCGTGGGGAGGCCATACCGGCGGTCAACCGGAATGCGTTCCGCCGGCTCCGAGGCGGATGGCGCGGCCGGGCTTTCCTCCGAGGCGCATACGCCGGCGCGTGAGCACCGCTTGCCTTCAATACCCACATACGACCGAAAAGGTCCAAATTTAAGCTGTTGAAACGATTGGATTCCTGCTTGACCATCGATCTGTGATACGCTAGGATTGAACTGGGACTAAAGAGGTCGTATATGCCGGAGGGTCACCGGAAGCGGTTCCCGCCGGCGGGATGAACTGATGCTGAAGTTGAGCAAGAAAGCGGACTACGGGCTGATCTCTCTCAAGCACCTGACGGTGAAGAACGCGAGCGCCAGTGCGAAAGAGATCGCCGACGCGTACGGGATCCCGCTGCCGCTGCTCGCGAAGGTGCTTCAGAAGCTGGCGCGCACCGGGTTTCTGCGGTCCGAGCACGGCACGCATGGGGGATACCGCTTGGCGCGGAATCCGCGGATGATCACCGCTCTGGAGGTCATTCGCGCCATCGACGGTCCCATCTTTCTCACCTCCTGCTTTACCGAGCACGGAGAATGCGGCCAGTCCGGCCGCTGCATCGTGCGCGAACCGTTGCGCAAGGTGCATGAGGGCATCAAGAACCTGTTAGCCGGCATTTCCATCGCGGATATGTCGGAGGAGGAGTTGCCGTACGACGCGGCCGATGCGGGCTGCGCTCCCAAGCTCGCGCAACTGGCGCCCGGCTTGGCGGCCTCGAATTTGTGAGGAAATTGTGAGCATATGAAACTGCCGATCTATCTCGATAATCACGCCACCACGCCGCTCGATCCGCGCGTGCTCGAAGCCATGATGCCGTACTTTTCCGAAAGGTTCGGCAACGCGGCGAGCCGCAATCACAGCTTCGGCTGGGAAGCCGAGGAGGCGGTGGAGAAGGCGCGCAAACAGGTTGCGGACGTCATTGGCGCCAACGCCAGGGAAATCGTGCTCACCAGCGGAGCCACGGAGTCCGATAATCTCGCGTTGAAAGGCGTGGCGCAGATGTACGCCGAAAAAGGCAACCACATCATCACCGCCGCCACCGAGCACAAGGCAATCCTGGACACGTGCAAGCGCCTGGAGAAGGAAGGCTGCCGGGTCACCTACCTGCCGGTCCAGGGTGACGGCCTGGTCGACCTCGACATGCTGCGCGAGGCGATCACGGACAAGACGATCCTGGTCAGCATCATGTATGCGAACAACGAGATCGGCATACTGCAGCCGATCGCGGAGATCGGGAAGATCTGCAAGGAGCGCGGCGTGCTCTTCCACACCGACGCCGTCCAGGCGTTCGGCAAGGTCCCGATCAACGTGGTTAAGGACAACATTGACCTTGCCTCGATCTCCGCGCACAAGATCTACGGGCCCAAGGGTGTGGGCGCTCTCTACGTGCGCCGGCGCAACCCGCGGGTGCAGCTCACCGCCCAGATGGACGGGGGCGGCCATGAGCGCGGGATGCGCTCGGGCACTTTGAACGTGCCCGGCATCGTCGGCCTGGGCGCCGCGGCCGAGATCTGCCGGACGGGGATGGCCGAGGAGACCGCGCGCCTGCGCCAGATGCGGGACTGGCTGAAGGACCGGCTGCTTTCGGAGCTCGACGAGGTCTTCATCAACGGCTCGATCGAGCACCGGCTGCCCAACAACCTGAACATGAGCTTCGCCTACGTGGAAGGCGAGTCGCTGCTCATGGGGATCAATGATGTCGCGGTCTCGAGCGGTTCGGCCTGCACCTCGGCGACGCTCGAGCCGAGCTACGTGCTCAAGGCGCTGGGCATGGGCGACGACCTGGCGCATTCCTCGATCCGCTTCGGCATCGGCCGCTTCAACACCATGGAAGAGCTGGAGTACACGGCCGACAAGCTGATCGAGGTGGTGAGGAGACTGCGTGAGCTTTCGCCGCTCTACGAGCTGGCGAAAGAGGGAGTGGACCTGACCAAAGTGCAGTGGACGGCCCACTAAGGAGAACTTGGGAGACTGAGACCCGCCGCAGGCGGGATGGGGGAGAAAGAACCAGATGGCATATTCGCAGAAAGTGCTCGATCATTATTACAACCCGCGGAACGTGGGAGCGCTCGACAAAGGCAGCCCGGACGTGGGCACCGGGATGGTGGGCGCGCCGGAGTGCGGCGACGTCATGAAGCTGCAGGTCCAGGTCAATCGCGAGACCGGCGTCATCGAGGACGCGAAATTCAAGACCTTCGGCTGCGGCAGCGCCATCGCCAGCTCGTCGCTCGCCACCGAGTGGCTCAAGGGCAAGACCGTGGACGAGGCGCTCGCCATCAAAAACACCGACATCGTCACCGAGCTGAGCCTTCCGCCGGTAAAGATTCACTGTTCGGTCCTTGCCGAGGATGCGATCAAAGCCGCCATCGCCGACTACAAGCGGAAGCATGAGGCGAGGCAGGACGCGCAGGCGGTGGAGGCCCGGTAATCGGCGCCATGGTGGAAACGCAGCAGCGAAGCATCCAGGTCACGCCCAAGGCCGCCGGCAAGATCCGGGAAGCCTTTGCGACGCACGGCGTCGCTGGAACCGGGGGGCTTCGTCTGGGCGTGCTCGGCGGCGGCTGCTCGGGGTTGAGTTACCAGTTCAAGTTCGACTCTAAGCCGCGCCCAAATGACCATGTTTTCGAGTTCGAGGACGTGAAGATCTTCATCGACCCGAAGAGCATGGTGTTTCTCGACGGCATGACGCTCGACTGGCAGGACTCGCTCGTGCGCTCCGGGTTCGTGTTCGAGAACCCGCACGCGCGCAAGAGCTGCGGCTGCGGAACCTCGTTCACCGCCTGAAATTCCGCGGACCATTTTAGGCGGGAGGACAAATGCGCGCACACGATCCAGCTTCGACCACCTTCACCTGCTGGCACTGCACGGCTGAAGTGACGGGCTCGCTGTTCTGCCCGGGCTGCAAGGCCATCCAGGCTCCCGTCCGCGACTATTACCGGTTCTTCGGGCTGGAGCGGAAGCTCAGCCTCGATACCGGCGATCTGCAGCACCGCTTCTATGAGCTCAGCCGCCAGCTTCATCCCGACAGGTTCCAGCGCCGGTCGCCCCAGGAGCAGCAGTGCTCGCTCGAGGCGAGCTCCGTGCTGAATGACGGCTACCGCGTGCTGCGCAACCCGATCGAGCGCGCCGAGTACGTGCTCAAACAGGAAGGCTTCGACATCGGCGAGCAGCGCGGCAAGGACGTCCCGCCCGAGTTGCTCGAGGAGGTCTTCGAGCTGAACATGGTGCTCGAGGAGATGCGCGGCGGCGAGGAATCGGCGAGGCCGCAGCTCGAGCAGGCGCGCACCCGCTTCCAGGACATGCGGCGCGAGATCGACGATCAGCTCGGCGAACTCTTCCGCAACTACGACGAATCCCGGGACCGCGCCGTGCTCGCCCGGATTCGCGGCGTGCTGAACCGGAGGCGCTACATCGGCAACCTGCTCCGTGACGTGGAGAAGGAGCTCGAGCCGGCCGCCTCGCTGCCGGGCCGCGACGGTTGAGCGATGGAGCTCCGCCGACGGCTTGTCTCGCGCCCGCATTCCTCGGGGTTCTACGTGGCGCAGGGTGTCAGTGCATCCGCCGCTGGTGCACCGCCCTTCCGCCGTCGCCAGCGCCCGGGCTTGCACCCGACATTCTACGCGCCCCCGTGGGGCGGCACGGCGGCGGCGTGTACTGAGCGAACGGACCACTGAGCGAGGACATGGGGACTTTTCAGATCGATTTCGGTGACCAGGAAAAGGCGCGCGTGGTCGGCATCGACCTGGGCACCACCAACAGCCTGGTCGCGTATCTGGATCCCGCCGGGCACCCCGAGATCATTCCCGACGCCGGCGGCCGCAAGATCGTGCCCAGCGTGGTGGCGGTCGCGCCCTCCGGCGAGGTGCTGGTGGGCCACGCCGCCCGCGACATGCTGATCACTCACCCCGAGCGCGCCGTCTACTCGGTGAAGCGCCTCATGGGGCGAGGCGTCGTGGATATTGAGGAAGAGCTGAAGCTGTTCCCCTTCCGCATCGCGGCCGGCAGCGAATCTGTCATCCGCCTGCAGCTCGGAGAACGGGTCATGACGCCGCCGCAGGCATCGGCGGAAATCCTCAGGCAGCTCAAGCGCAACGCCGAGGCCTTTCTCGGCGAAGAGGTCCGCCAGGCCGTCATTACAGTGCCGGCCTACTTCAACGACGCCCAGCGGCAGTCGACCAAGGACGCGGGACGCATCGCCGGCCTGGAGGTTTTGCGCCTGGTGAACGAGCCGACCGCGGCTTCGCTCGCCTACGGGCTCGACAAGCGCAAGCAAGGCATCGTGGTCGTCTACGACCTCGGCGGCGGCACCTTCGATATTTCGATTCTCCGGATTAAGGAAGGCATCTTCGAGGTGCTCGCCACGAACGGCGACACACACCTGGGCGGCGATGATATCGACAACCTGCTCCTGCGCGTTGCCATCGAGGATATCGAGTCTGAGTGGAACGAGGACATCTCGGAGAACGGCGAGGCGGTCCAACTGCTGCGGCGCGCCGTGATCCGGGCCAAGGAAGAACTGTCGTACGTTCCGCAAACCACCATTCAGCTCGAGTACCGGGGCAAACGCTACGACCGCGAGCTGCGGCGCGACCTGTTCGAGCGTCTCATCACCGCGATCGTCGATCGGACGCTGCCGCCCTGCCGGCAGTGCATCCGGGACGCCGGCCTCTCGGTCGGCGAGATTGATGAAGTGGTGCTGGTGGGCGGCTCGACCCGCATTCCGCTGGTGCGCGGCGCGGTGGAAGCGCTTTTCCGGGCCAAGCCGCATGCCGAGCTGAATCCGGAGGAAGTGGTGGCGCTCGGCGCCGCCGTGCAGGCGGGTATTCTCTCGGGGCACGTCGGAGATACGCTGCTGCTCGACGTGACGCCGCTCTCGCTCGGCATCGAGATCATGGGCGGCGTGGTTTCCAAGATCATCCCGCGCAACTCCACCATCCCGGCGAGCGCCACGGAAACGTTCACCACCGCTGTGGACGGGCAGCGCCACGTGCTCATTCACGTGGTGCAGGGCGAGCGGGAGCTGGTGAGGGACTGCCGCAGCCTGGCGCGCTTCGACCTCCAGGACATCGACCCGCTGCCCGCGGGCATGGCGCGCATCGAGGTCCGGTTTCTGATCGACGCCAACGGGATTCTGAACGTGACCGCGCGCGACCTGCGCACGGGCAGGGAGCAGAGCGTCGATATCAAGCCGTCCTACGGCCTCACCGACGAGCAGGTGGAGGCGATGATCCGCGAATCCTTCGAAAAGGCGGAAGAAGACTTTCGCGAGCGGCAGGTGCGCGAGGCGCGGGTGGAGGCCGATGCGATTCTCGCCGCGGTCGAGAAGGCCAAACAGAACGACGCCTATTTCGAGCTGCCGGACGAAGAGCGGCAGGCCATCGACCGTGCGGTCAACGAGCTGCTGCTCGTCTATCACTCGGACAATCACATCCTCATTCGCGAGCACCTGGAGCGCGTGAACCAGGCCACCCTGCATCTGGCCGAGAACATGATGAACGCGGCCGTCCGCGGAGTTCTCAAGGGCACGAAGATCTGAAAGCGGCCGCTCGCTTAAGGAGGAATGATGCCATCGCTCACCTGGGACGACACCGAAGACATCGCGCTCGCACTGTACGAGAAGTTCGGAGATGTCGACCCGCTCACGGTCCGCTTCACCGACTTGCATAAGTGGATTACGGAGCTCTCCGGATTCGACGATGATCCCCAGGGTTCGACCGAGGGCAAGCTCGAGGCGATTCAGATGGCCTGGTACGAGGAGTGGAACGAGGACCGGTAGAGCCGCGGGCGCGGAGCAGCGCCACGGCGCATGGACGCGCCTGTGCTCTTACGCGAGGATCTTGTGGGCGACGTTCCCGTGGACGTCGGTCAGCCGGAAATAGCGGCCGGAATAGAAGTAGGTCAGCTTTTCATGATCGAGCCCGAGCAGGTGGAGCACGGTGGCGTGCAGATCGTGGAGGTGCATGCGGTCTTCCACGGCGTAATAGCCGAAGTCGTCGGTGGCCCCGTGGCTGATGCCGGGCTTTAGCCCGCCGCCGGCCATCCACATGCTGTAGCCATACGGGTTGTGGTCGCGGCCATCGCCTCCCTGGACCACCGGGGTGCGCCCGAATTCGCCACCCCAGATCACGAGCGTGTCTTTCAGCATGCCGCGCGCCTTGAGGTCCTTGAGCAGGCCGGCGATGGGCTGGTCGACTTCACGGGCATTGCGGGTGTGCAGCCGCACGAGCTCGCTGTGCTGGTCCCATTTATAGCTGTGCGAGCATTGCACGAAGCGCACACCGCGCTCGGCCAGCCGTCGGGCGACCAGGCACTGCCAGCCGAAATCGCTCGTCTCGGGGCGATCGAGCCCGTAGAGCTTGCGCACGGCCGCGGATTCCTTCTCGACCTCGAACGCTTCGGGCGCTGTCGTCTGCATGCGGAAGGCCAGCTCGAAAGCCTGGATGCGGCCTTCGAGCTCGGGATCGTACTGGCGCGCGAGCGCGTGCCGGCGATTGAGCTTCTGCAGCATGTCGAGCTCGAAGCGCTGCTGCTCGGGAGTGAAACCCTGGCGCGTGAGATACTCGATCGGCTCTTTCAGGTCATCGAGCTTCACCCCGGCGTGGCCGATGGCCGTCCCCTGGTAGGCGGCCGGCAGGAAGCCGGAGCTCCAGTTCTTCGCGCCGCCGTGTGCGAGCGACGGCTTGATGGTGACATAACCCGGCAGGTTCTGATTTTCGGTGCCGAGGCCGTAGACCACCCACGAGCCCATGCTCGGGCGGGTGAACGTGTTCGAGCCCGTGTGGAGTTGCAGAGACGCTCCGCCATGGGCCACGCTGTCGCCCACCACCGACTTGACGACGGTGAGATCGTCGGCGCACGTGGCCAGATGCGGGAACAGGCTGCTGATCAACTGCCCGCTCTGGCCGTGGCGGCGGAATTCCCAGGGCGACTTCATCAGGTTGCCGACATCGCCCTCGGCGAAGGTCAGCGGGCGCTTGAACGGCAGCGGCTTGCCGTCGTAATCGGCGAGCCTGGGCTTGTAATCGAAGGTGTCGATGCTCGAGGGTCCGCCGTGCATGAAGAGGAAGATGACCCGCCGGGCTCTGGGCTCAAAGTGCGGCTTGCGCGGCGCGAGCGGACTCGAGGGGTTGCTCTCGGCGGCCTCGAGCAGGCTCCGTAAACCGAGCAGGCCGAAGCCGCAGGCGTACTCGCGCAGGGCCGCGCGGCGGGAAAGGAGACGTTCACCGTTCATCGTCTTCACGTTGAATGCGCAGCCTAATCGACATAGACGAACTCGTTCGAAGCGAGCAGGATCCTGCAGTAGCTCTCCCAGCCCGCGGTCCGGATGTAATCGAGCGCGGACGCGACCTCCTGTGCTTCGGGCCGTCGCGCGAGCGTGATCAGATAGGCCTCGGCCAGCCGCGCGCGGTCATCCAGGTCCTTGCGCGCGGCGAGGCGCTTTGCCAGCCCGGCGGCGCGCTCCTCGACGAACCGGCTGTTCATCATGAACAGCGCCTGCGGCGCGACGTTGGTCCGCGCCCGCGCTTCCGTCGTGGTGGTGGCATCGCCGAAGTCGAAGAGGTTCAGCAGGCTGGGGAGATTCGAGCGCCGCAGCGGCAGGTACACGGTTCGGCGCTTGCTGGTGGCCGGGTTGATGCTCCTGCGCTCTTCGGCGTTCTCGCCGTCGGTCCCCTTGCCCGTTTGCAGGGTCCCGCCCATGGTCAGGTCGAGCGTGCCATCGATGGCGAGCATGCCGTCGCGGATCTCCTCCACATCGAGGCGCCTGCGGCTGAAGTGCGCGAGCAGCCGGTTGCCAGGATCGGCGTCCGCCTGCGCCTTGCTGGTGGCGCTGCTCATCTGGTAGGCGCTCGAGAGCATGATCATCCGCTGCATTGCTTTCACCGACCAGCCGCTTTCGATGAAGCGCCGGGTGAGCCAGTCGAGGAGTTCCGGGTGCGTCGGTCTCTCCCCAAGCGCCCCCCAGTTGCTGGCCGTGCGCACCAGTCCTTCGCCGAAGTGCCACTGCCAGATCCGGTTCACCATGACCCGCGCAGTCAGCGGATGCTCCGGGTCAGCCAGCCAGCGGGCCAACTCCAGACGCCCGCTGCCCTGGCGGATGGGGGGCTGGTCGTAGCCCGCAAGCACGGTCGGAAAGCCCTGGTCGACGGGGTCGCCCGGACTGTGAACGTCGCCACGAAGAAACAGCTTCTGCACCACCGGCGCGCCCTCGACGATGGCGACGGCCATGGGCGGCTCGGGCGGCGAGGCCTTCTGCAGCGCCTCCTGTTCCTTGCGCAGCGCCGCAAGCCTCTGTACCGCTTCCGGGCTGAAGTGCTTCTGCTCGCCGGCGGCCAGAGGGCCCTTGCGCGTCGAGACTTCAATGAAGAAGCGGTGATTGCCGTCGCGGAAGCGCGGGCGCTCGGGCGCGGCCTCCCCCTTTTCCCGCGCCTGCGCGATGCGCTTGTGCCAGAGATCGATGTTGTCCTGCCAGGCCTTGAGCGATTCATCGAACTCGCGCTGGAACTCGAGCGCGGCCTCGGTGTAATTGCCGGGCCGGGACTGCGACCACTGATCGACATGGGGCCTGGGTTCGTCTTTCGGCTTCAGGTAATCGATCCACTTGCGCAGCACCGCCGCGTCGAGCGCGCGCGCGGAGGCAACTGCCGCCTCCGGGCGGTTCAACTTATGGACTTCAAAAGCGCCGGCGACATAGTCTGCCACTTTAGGGCCGGCCCGCTTCAGCCAGGCGCGCTGCTCATCGAGCATCAGCAGGTCGATTTCGCGCTTCTTGTCCGCGATCATCTGCTGGTGCTTCTCATACAGCGCGTATTCCGCCGCCGGCACGAGCGGCTCGAAGTGCATCTGCGAGACGGTGCCCTCGATCTTGCGGAAGCCCCTGCTCGCGGCAAAGATCCCGGCGAGCGCATAGTAATCCCGCTGCGCGATGGGATCGAATTTGTGGTCGTGGCAGCGCGCGCAAGCGACGGTGAGGCCCAGGATTCCGCGCGACGTGACGTCGATCTGCTCATCGATGAAGTCGTAGAGCATCTTAGGCTTGTCCTGCTCGGCGATCAGCCGGGGTCCGAGCGCGAGGAAGCCGGTGGCGACGATGCCCTTCGCGTTCAAGCCTCCGTCCCCGGCGGGCAGCAGGTCGCCGGCGATCTGTTCCATGACGAACCGGTTGTAAGGCAGGTCCTTGTTGAAGGCTTCGATGACGTAGTCGCGATAGCGCCAGGCGTACGGGTAGCGGTGGTCCTCGTCGGCGCCGGTGGAATCCGCATAGCGGGCGACGTCGAGCCAGTGGCGGCCCCAGCGCTCGCCGTAGCGCGGGGAGGCGAGCAGCCGGTCGATCACTCTGGCAAAGGCATCGGGCGAGCGATCGTTCACGAAATCGTCAATCTCTTCGGGCGTGGGCGGCAGGCCCGTGAGATCGTATGTGGCGCGGCGGAGCAGCGCGGCTTTGCCGGCGGGCGGCGCGGGCGCGAGGCCTTTGGTTTCGAGCTTCGCCAGGATGAAGGCGTCGATCGGCGACTTGACCCAGCCGGTGTTGTTTACCCGCGGCGCGGGGTGTTCCTGCACCGGCTGGAAAGCCCAGAAGGATTTCTGCCGCCCGGTCCACACCTTGGTTGCGGGTGTGCTCGGAGCCGTGGCGGCGGCTGCCGCTCCCTCGGGCAGTGGGGCGCCCAGCTTGACCCACTGAGTGATATCCGCGATCTCCCCGGCGGACAGCTTGCCCGCGGGTGGCATCTTAATGCGTTCGAGATAGCCGATCACGCGCAGCAGCCTGCTTGTTTCGGGCTGGTCCCTGGAGATGATCGCGCCACTGTCGGCGCCCCTGAGGATCCCGGCGGGCGTAGACAAGTTCAGGCCGGCGGTGCGATTCGAGCCCGCATGGCAGGGCGCGCAACGGGTGGCGAAGAGGGGACGTATCTTGGTCTCGAAGAATGCGACGCCGGAGGAGTCCTGAGCGGACGCGGCGGCCGTGACCAGGATGATGATCAGCACTCGCATGGCAGCGGCGCTCCTCCAGCGGGTCTACACCCGCGCGGCCGCGCCCACGTCCAGCATGTCGGCGTAGGCGTTCATCAGGTGGCGCAGGTCGGCGATGTCCTTCTCGCGACAATCGTGGAGCGGCGGCCGGACCGGACCCGCCGGCATACCCAGCATCTCCATGGCCGCCTTCATGACCGACACCTCGTAGCCCCGGCTACGCTCCCGCAGCGCATACAGGGGATGCACGTACTTCCTCATGAGGACGTCGAGCTGGGCGAAGTCGCGCGCCATGCCGGCCTCGGCCAGCGCGAGCGAGAGCCGGGGCGCGATATTCGAGATGCTCGAAGTGTAAGCCTGGACGCCGATGGCGAAGTAGCCGGGCACGCAGTCGTCGCCGATGCCGCCGTACCACGCCAGACGGTCGCCGTTGTAGTTCATGATGCGCTGATACTTGCGCATATCGCCCTGCCCGTCCTTCCAGCCGCGTAACGCGGGCGCGCGGTCGCAAAGGCGCGCGACCTGCTCCGGCGTGAAGACGGCCCAGTCGCGACTGTAGACGATGAGCGGCAGGCTGGCGCCGTTGGCGATGGCCGCGTAGTAGTCGAACACCCCCTGCTCGGGTGCGCCGGTGTAGTAGGGCGGAAGGACCAGCAGCAAGCGCGCGCCGGCCTTCTCGACGCGGCGGGCGATCTCAGCGCCGATCGCGGCGTTGAAACCCGTGCCGGCCACGACCGGCATGCGGCCGGCGGCGGCCTCAACCGTAACGCGCACGACCTCGACGATCTCGTCCGGGGTCATCGAGTACATCTCGCCCGTGCCGCCGGCGGCGACCAGCGCGCAGAAGGGATAGCGCGTCATCTCGTCGACGTTGCGGGCGAGCGCATCGAGATCGAGCGAGAGGTCTTTCTTGAAGGGCGTGACGGGGAATCCGAAGACGCCGCGTAGCTGGCGGCAGAGGTCAGTTGCGCTCATGGGTCGAATTCCTTCAGTGTAGCGTGGCGCCGCGGCCGGGCACATGCGGGACCCTCGGGGGGCAGCGATTTCGCAAACCCACTTCGGAAGCGCGCTAACCGCAAGCAGGGAAGACATTTTGTGCGGAAGTTCCGCGGGCCGGCCTTGTAAAGGCGGGTTTGGCCTTCGGCAGAACGGGTT
>JACOTZ010000086.1 GCA_016178155.1 Acidobacteriota bacterium | reverse complement strand
TGGTCAAGGCCACGACGGAAGCGCTGTGGGCGGTGCTGACCTACGACGTGATGCAGTGGATGCGCTTGAGCTGGAGAGCGAAGCTTCTGAATGCAGCGGTGTCGGCGCGGGCGGCGGCGTAGCGGGAAAGGCGCCGGCGGGCGCCCGGCAAAGCGCCCGAGTTGCGACAGAATGGCCGTAATTTCAACAAGATGCAGGCTCTTGCGGACCAATCCAAAGAACAGAACTTTGCATTATAAAGCGATGCGGAAGCCCACCCACTCGGGGGAGGGGGGGCGCATCAGCAAAACCGTGGCTGGACGCCGGATGGAGCGCTTATTGCCGGTTGCCGCTCAATTTTTCACATCTTCTGACGGTCGTGGCTCAGAACGCTTCCGCTGATTTGACAGCACTTACTGAGCCGCGCGCGTCAGCAAGCGGTTCGAAATCCTGTCGGTGACGAACTTCGGCTAAGAGGTCAGCGCCAGCTCGGCGTGTCCGTTCAGAACCCGGGCTACGCTCACCAGCAACTCGGCGGACGTGAACGGTTTCCGCAGGAGCTCCGGTTCCTCTTCCTCCTGGCAGTTGCACAGGAAGAGGATCTTGAGGTGCGGCCGGTCCTCGCGCAGCCGTTCGGCCAGCTCAAGCCCGCTCATCAGCGGTAAGTCGACGTCGGTGACCAGCAACGCGATCTCCTCTTCCGTCAAGCCGCTCGCGATGTCGAGCGCATCGATACCGTTGGCCGCGGAAGAAACCTTGTAGCCGGCCGCAGTCAGGAGGCGGTGGACTCCACGCCTGCTCGCTGCGTCCTCCTGGGCGACGAGGACTCGGTGTCTCATGCCCGGATTCCGTTGCACGACTCTTGCCAAACCGTCAACCGCACCTCAGGCGGGACGGGAGCGAGTGCCGTTGTGGGTAAATTTCCCCAATGTGGGCGAATTCCCACAGCTCGCGGTCGCGAACCCCCAGCGCAAGCACTCAGGGGCAGGAGCCGAACAGCGGCCCTTTGCCCTCACCGCCAGCCCTCGCGAACCTCCCCGCTCAAAGCCTTCAGGAACGCGACCAGGGCCTGCTTTTCATCGGCTGAGAGCCTGAGGGGACGCACTTCGGGGTCGAGGTGGGGGTTCGGGCGGCCGCCACTCGAGTAGTATTCGACCACTTCTTGGAGGGTCGCCAGACTTCCGTCATGCATGTAGGGTGCGGTGCGCGCGATCTCGCGCAGGGTCGGGGTCTTGAACGCGCCGCGGTCGCCAGCCTTGCCGGTGACGGCGAAGCGCCCGTCATCGCTGAAGCGCCCGTCGCGCCAGGCGACTCCGGTGTTGTGGAACTGCTCGTCGCTGAAGTTCGCCCCGACATGGCAGGCTACGCAATTTGCCTTACCGCGGAACAACTGCAACCCGGCGCGCTCGGTCTCGCTCAGCGCGGCCTGCTGCCCGGCGATATAACGGTCGACGCGGGATGCTCCGGAGCGAATCGTGCGCACGTAGCTGGCGATCGCCGCGGCCACCTCGCCGGATTTCATCCCGGTGCGTTTCTCGAGCTCAGGCAGGCTCAACCCGAGTTCCTTGGGATTCAGGATCGGCTCAACGGCCTGCCGTTCGAGCGTCGGCGCACGGCCATCCCAGAAGTGCGAGGCGCCGTAGGCGCGATTGACGATGGCGGGCGAGTTGCGCGGACCCTCGGCGCCTCCGATCCCCCGCGCAAGCGCGCGGCCGTCGGAGAAGGCGCGCTCGGGGTCGTGACAGGTCGCGCAGGAGAGCGTGCCGTCGCGCGAGAGGCGCTTGTCGAAGAAGAGCTTGCGCCCGAGCGCGACCTTCCCGGGCGCGAGCGGGTTGTCCTCCGGCGCAGGCATGTAGGCATCGAGCCCGAGCGGCGGCTCGGGCAGCCGAACCTCCGCTCCGGGTGCGAACGCCAATGACAACCAGAGGACCGTAATCATCGGGCAGCTCTCAAACGCCATAGAACGCACGCGGCCGGCCAGTGTTAGTGGTGGGCCGCCGCGCGGAAGCGTTCACTCCTTTCAGAACGTATACTTCAGCCCGAACTGCACCACCCGCGCCCCGCCCGCGCTCAGAATCCGCCCAACGTTCCGGTTGCTCAACGTGGTCACCGGATCGCCCAGGTTCACCCGGTTCGGCAGGTTGAACAACTCCGCGCGGAACTGCAGCCTCTGCGCTTCACGCACCTGGAAGTTCTTGAAGAAGCCGACGTCCCACGTGATCGCCCCGGGTCCGTAGAAGAGGCTTCGGCCGGCCGCGCCGGAGCTTCCGTTCGGGGCCGTCCTGAAGGCAGCCGGGTCGAAGTAGCGCGCGATCCGCTCCTCCCGCGACCGGCCCGAGGGCAGCACCGGCTCGCCCACCAGGTCCGGCCGGTCGTTGTTGTTCCCGTTCAGGTTCGTGTCCCGCCCCGACGTGACGGTCAGAGCCGATCCCGACATGAACCGGGCAATCCCGTTCCATTGCCAGCCGCTCAGAACCTGCTTGCCGAGAACGCCCCAGCGATCTACCTTCGGCAGGTCCCACACGTAGCTCAGCGCGACAATGTGCCGGATGTCGGCGCCCGATGCCGCCCGGTCCAGCAGCCGGTTGTTCGAATCCACCAGCGCGACCGCGGTCGGGTTGAACTTATCATCCGAAATCTCGTCGATCGATTTGCCCAATGTGTAGCTGCCGAGCACCGAGAAGCCTTGGGAGAAACGCTTGTTCACCGTCAACTGCAGCGAATCGTAATGCGCGTTGGACCCCGTCTCCGTCTCGGAAATCTGCGCGATGGTTCCGGGCAGGTACGGTCTCCGCGCATTTACGTTCCCCGCCGCTGAACCCGGACCGTAGAGCGGCTGGTTGGCGTCCCTTTGCACGATCAGCTTGCGCGATGTGTTTCCGACGTAGGCCACGGTCACGCCGAGATCCCTGATCAACTGCCGCTCGATCGCGAGCGTGTAGTGTTGGACGTAGGGCGTCGCGAAGTTCTCATTCAGGTAGCTCGCCGTGACCGGCAGCGAGAACCGTGGATTGGCCTTATCGAGCGTGTAGGGGAACGGGCTCCCGCCCGGCACCGCGGCATAGGGATCGATCAGGTTCGGCGTGCCGAAGACCGTTACGTCCACCAGGAACGGCTGCCCCTGCATGTCGCTCGACATGTTTCCGAAGCCGATCCCATAGAAGAACCCGTAACCGGCGCGCAGGGCAGTTCTGCCGTCGCCGAACAGATCGATCGCCAAGCCCACGCGCGGAGCCAGGTTGTTCTTGTCCGTCCCGACTAGGCCCCGGGGCACCCCCGGGTCTCCCGGGAAGGCGAGTCCGAGCGGCGCCTTCGGAATGATCTTCGATTGCGTCGAATACCGGAATGTCTGAAACTCGTCCTGCACGCTCACGTAAGGCGTGTTCAGCTCGTAGCGCAATCCGAGATTCAGTGTGATCCTCGGGTGCAGTTTCCAGTCGTCCTGTACAAAGCTGTGCCAATTCTGGGAACGGAAAAAGCGGTTCGTGCCGTTATTCTGACGGAAGCTTGCCGCGTGACCCATCAGAAAATCCGAGAGCGCGTTTCTCGTGATATCGCCGCTGAACCGGATTTGTCCCGGCCCCAGCCAACTCCCAGGCTCCTCGAACTTGTTGTGGAGAACCCAGAAGCCGGCCTTCACGGAATGCCCTGCCCGCACCCAGCTCACCGTGTCGCTGAAGTTGTAGCTTTCCTGGGTCATGTGCGATTCGCCGAAGAGGCCCATGTTCCACCAGCCGGTGATGTACATCTGCGGCGGCCGCGCCGGCTGAGAGCCGAGCGTCACCTTGCTGCCAAAATCCGGCCAGCTCGTCCGCACCGAACCGCTGCTCTCGGCAAAACGGCGCGTGTAGCCAAAGCGAAACTGGTTCAGCATCGCCGGGCTCACGACCCAATCCTCGTTTGCGGCCAGGTTGTGCTGGTTCAGAATCTCCGAAATGGGACTGTAGCCCGGGATCTGCGAGATCCCCCCGAACGGCTGACTGCCACGCCCGCGGACCAGGAACAAACTCCCGTAGAGCTTGTGGCCCGGCCGCCACATCCAGTCCACTTTTGCGAGTCCCTGATCGGAATCCTGCGTGCGCGGCTGGAGCGCCTCGACACGGCCGTCGGCGGTGTTCGGCAGCGGCACCAGCTTCAGAATGTTCTGCGCCACCGGATCCAGGCGGTTCGCGGGAATTCGTCCACCCGGAAACAGTTGATTCGTGGCCGGGTCGCGCGGCTGCCGGTTCGCCGGCTGGTCGGAAAGATCGCCCGCCCGTTGCGCCGCGGTGGGCGTCAACGCGTTGTTCCGGAACTCGCTCGAGCGGATCCGCAGGCCCTGATAGGACGTGAAGAAGAACAGCTTGTCGCGCACGATCCTGCCGCCCAGCGATGCCCCGAACTGGTTCTGCCGCAGCGGCGCGACGGACGCCTGAAAGAAATTCCGCGCATTCAGGCTGTTGTTCCGCAGAAACTCGAACAGCGCGCCGTGGTAGCTGTTGGCGCCGCTGCGCGTGACTACGTTGATGACCGCCCCCGGGCTCCGCCCGTACTCCGCGCTGAAGTTGCTGGTCAGCAGCCGGAACTCTTCAACCGCATCGGGGTTCGGAGCCTCGTTCCCGCTGTTCCGCCAAAGGTCGTTGTTGAAGTTCCCATCGAGCAGAAATGTGCTGTGCCGTGTGCGGCTGCCGTTCACACGCAGGTAGTTTCCCCCGTTGTCCATCACCGAGGGAGTTGACGCGCTGGTGACGCCCGGCAGGATCGAGACCAGGTCGTACACGTTGCGGCCGTTCAACGGCAGTTCGTTCACGCGGCGCGAATCCACCAGCCCGCCCACCTGTACTTCGTGCGTGTCCACCAGCGGCGCGTCGCCCACGACTCTCACTTCTTCGGTGACGCGTCCGATTTCGAGCACCGCGTCCACGCGCGCGTTGCGATTAACGCTGAGCCCGATCCCCTCCCGCACGAATTTCTTGAATCCCTGAAGCTCCACTTCGATGCGGTATTGCCCGACCGGCAAAACCGGAAACAGGTAGTCGCCCAACTCGTTGGTCGTCGCGGTCCGGCTCTCTCCCGTGAGCGTATTGGTCGCATTCACGGTCGCGCCCGCGACCCGCGCTCCGGAGGGATCGCTCACCGTGCCCAGGATCGAGCCAGTCACGCCCTGTGCCAGCGCCGCCGCGCAAGCAGCTACGAGCAAACAGATAAGCACGGGCTCCGTTCGGTAGTGCATCGAGCACCTCTTCCAGGTGGCAGATTTGGCCGGGATCTTGGTCCCTAACTACGAGCGATTATATCTCCGGCGCGCGTCTCGGCGGTCATCCGCGAGAGTGAGCGGCACGACGCGCAGCGGGTGCCTGCGCAACCTGTGGCCGCTGGTCAGGATGCCCGCCCGCTTTTCTCAGCTACTCCGCGCCGCGGGGCCGCATCCGGCGAACAAACTCCGAGCGCTTACAGGGCGTCCACCGGCTCACGGGCAGGTTCGTGATTCAAGTCGATGCCGCCGATTACCGGCAAATAGTGACGCAGCTTTAGGCCGAGAACAAGCCACTCTTCAAACGTGGAACGCAGTTCGTGCTCACAAGTTCGCAGGCTTGGACCAAAGGCAACCACGCCCGGGCAGGGAGGGATCCGGCCGGCAAAGGTGTTGTCATCGAGCTTGTCGTAGACAGCCTCCGCCATTGCCTGTTGAACATAGTCAGTCAGGATAAAGTTCGGAGTCAAGACAACTCTCCTTCTCCTGTCTTAACAGATTCATTCTAGCCGACCATGCGCCGCGATCTTCAGCGCGTAAGCGTATTTGCACGGCTTTTCCGCCGGGAGCTCTACCTCGAGTGCATCCGCGGTTCGCTTCCACCGCACCGGAGCCTTGGACCCCAGCAGCGAGACCTTGGAGATTCCGCCGGATCCGAGCCGCATTCCCTCACGGAGCGTTTTGATCCGAAGCTTGCCGTCCTCGGGCCAGCCGAGCGCGACGGCAAACAGGTGGTTCCCCTTCCGGGTGAAGCGGATGTCTTCTGCGTTCGCGGCGTCAAATCGCCACGCCTTATGTTTGTTGCGCTGGTACACCAGCTTTTCGGCCGATCCCTCGGTTTGGATTTTCCAGGGCCGGGTCCCGTAGATCGCTTCGCCGTTCACCTTCAACCAGTCGCCGATTTCCCGCAACACAAACTTTTGATTGTCGGGAATCAGGCCATTCGACATGGGCGCGAGTGACAGCAGAAGGCCGCCTCCGCGCCCGACGCGGTCCACGAGACCCAGGATGATCTCGCGCGGCTTCCGGATCTCCAGATCGTGAGTGTAGCCCCAACCCACCTCGGCGATACTCAAATCGTCGATCCACGGCTTGGCGACGAAATCGGGGCGGTCGCGTCCGGCTTCGTACGTCAGGATCCCGAATTCTTCCGGGAAGTTGAACTTCATGGTTCCGGCGAACTTGTTGAGGACGTCCACGGGGTTTTTGCGCGCGGCTGCCTGGTTGTAGTAGTACGCGAGCGACGACAGGACCGGCGCCGCAACGCCGGGCGAGGTGAAGTCCCCGCCGTCGAACCAGAGGACATCGGGATGATACTTATCGATCACTTCGGTCAGCTTACGCTTCCACTGGCGAATAAAGTCCGCTTTCAGCGAGGTGTGGTGATTCCAGTAGAAGTCCGCATACTTGGGATCGTAGAGGTCCACTCCGGCGGCTTTTTGACGCTTTTGCTCCTCTGCTTTCGGGAGATACCAGTCGAAAGTCCGCATGTGGTGCTCGGTGGCGATGATCTTCAGGTTGCGCGCTCGCAGCGCCTTCGCCAGATCACCGTAGAGATCGCGCTTCGGCCCCATTTTGCCGGCATTCCAGCGATACACGTCGCTGTCCCAGAGACCGAAGCCGTCGTGATGGACGACGGCGATGCCGGCGTACCTGGCGCCGGATTGGCGGATCAACTCCGCCCACTCGTTGGGGTCGAACTTCTCGGCCCGGAACCGCGGAATCAGGTCCTTGTAGCCGAATTGGTTCTGCGGGCCAAAGGTCCTGCGATGGTACTCGTACGCGCCGCGACGGTCGTCGGGGTCATACATCATCTTTCCGTACCACTCACTTTTGTAAGCGGCAACCGAATAGACACCCCAGTGGCCATAGATGCCGAACTTCGCGTCGAGCAGCCACTGCGGGTGCTCGTGTTTGGTGAGCGATTGCCAGTCCGGCCGGTACGGTCCCGGAGCGCCATCGTTTCCCGCGCTGGAAAGCGGAAGCAGAGCGGTAAACAAGCAGCTAAAGACAGCCTTCATCGCGTTCTTCCTCGAACATTCCGGATGGGCCGCGGCGCTTTCCGCGAGCCTGCATCCTGCTCAGCGAGTGGCCCTGTTCGCCCCAGTCTATCGCGCTCGAGAGTGCAAGAAACCGAGCTTGTCCGCGATCCACCGGATGGTAGTGGGTTGGTTTGATCGATCACCCGCGGCGCACCGACAGACTGCGCTCCCCGCGATCTCGCGGCCGGGCCCGGGGAGGGGCGCCGGCAAAAACGCCCCGCAGGTAAGGAATCGGATTCAGGCGCCGAACAACTGCTATTTCTGGCGCTCGTATACCGCTGTGAACGGTTCATCCGCTCCAGCGGGCTTGCCGGTTTCGGTAAGGGTCTTGCCGTCCGCCGCGACTTTGAAGGTCATCGTGAAAATCGGCTTTCCGTCGTGTTTTTCCGTGAACTCGAACGTACGCTCGTCGAGCTTCCTCGCCGAGAAGGTGAGCCCGGCAGGTACGGTTGGTCCCACTGCCTTGGCTTCCGAGCCGTCAAACGGCAGGTCCACGGACGCCTTGAGCGCGGGGAGCGCCATGCGGATCGCATTTGGGCCCCGCGCCTGAATCTCGAGCACGGTCGGCAAACTGATCTGCACCTTCTCGCTTTTCCACCTCCCCGCCAATCCGGTGCTCCCCGATTGGCGGCGATACGACGTCACATCGCTAAACTTCTCACCGCTTGGCATCGTACCCGATGAGGTCACCGTCAGTGTCGCGTTGTCCGGAGAAATCTCATGACGCTGCGTCACGAGCGTTCTGCCTCCGGCCTTGGTGGTCGACTCGAAGCCTCGGCCGTTCACTTGTTTCCACGTCACCTTGCGATCGAACAACCCCGAGTGTTCCTTACCGTCCATCCGGAACTTGTAGGACATGCCCGCAGCGGTCGACTGCCACTCGGCGGACGGAAGCTGTTCGTAAGAAATCGTGTTCCCGGTGAATTTGCTTTTCGCGGGGTTCATCTTCCACGTGCCGGCGAACGGATTGTCCGCGGCCGCCGCCCCTGTGCCGAGGCACAGGACGGCTGAAATCCAGAACGATGTTTTCATGGCCCTCGCCCTCCTTGTGCTCAGACCCGTCCACGCCCCGGCGTCCATTCCTCGAACGCGCGGCCGGCGCCTGACAACCGGGAGTATAAGCGAGCGAAACCTGCTTTGCAAGAAGTTCCCGGGAGTGTCCAGCGATTTCGCAAACCCACTTCGGAGGCGCGCTAACCGCAAGCAGGGAAGACATTTTGTGCAGAAGTTCCGCGGGCCG
>JACOTZ010000085.1 GCA_016178155.1 Acidobacteriota bacterium | reverse complement strand
GCGGGGCTGCGGGCGCAGTCATCGGGGGAGAGTTTCAAAGTCTACACGGCGCATCCGCGGCTGCTGCTGAGCAGGCGCCGCTTGCGGCTGTTGCAGCGCGAGCGGCAGCGGCAGTCGCCGCGTTGGATCCAGTTCGAAACGCTGATCCGCGGCAAGGCCCGCATGCCCGAGCCCGGCTTCGCGCTCGCGCTTTTCCACCAGGTCAGCGGCGAGCTGGCCGCCGGCCGCCAGGCGATCGCCTGGGCGCAGGCGCCTTCGGCAACCGATCTGCGTCAGATCGCCCTCGTGTTCGACTGGTGCCAGGGGGTGCTCAGCGGCCCTGAGCGGCGCGAGATCAGCGCCAAGCTGCGCCGGGGGATTGATGCCGCGCCTGCGGCCGCAATCGCCGGTGTCCGGTCGCGCGTCTATGCCGCGCTCGCGCTCGCGGGCGAGGATGGCTTCGACGCGGCCGGCCTGCTCGAGCGCGTCGTGCGCGAGTGGTGGCGCGGCGGGGTGGGGCCGGCGCTCAAGGCGGGCAGCCGCAGCCTGGACCGTGCGGACATGTATCCGCTCTTCGAGCTGCTGCATGCGCTGAGGGACAACTTCGAGATCGATCTCCGGGAGGGTGCGCCTTCTTACTTCCGCGAGCTTCCCGTCTGGCTATTGCTGAGCTACTACCCTGCCCCGTACCCGGCGGCGGAAAACGACTACCGCATCCCTTTCTATGCCGGCCGCGGCCAGCCCGACCTGCGGGATGCCATGCTGGCACGCGCCGCCGAGATGGCCTTTCTCGCCTACGAAAGCAATGCGACCGAGACCCAGTTCCTGCAGGGATGGGTGATGCAGGACCGGTTCGAAATGCGCGGCCCCTTCGGAGTCCCATACGAGTTCCTGTGGGCCAACCCGTACCACCCCGGGCTCAGCTTCCATCATGTGCCGCTGCAATTCCATTCGCCGCTCACGGGCCAGCTCCTGTTGCGCTCGAGTTGGGAAGAGGACGCCGTCTGGCTCGGCTACCATCAGGGCCGCACTCAGATCTTCCGCGACGGCAAGGTGATCCATCTCTCCATGCGCGACCAGGCGGAACCGCTCGTCATCGGGGATGCCGCGGTCATGGTCGGCCGCAGTCCCATGCGACTCGCGCGCAAGCCCGATGATCCCGAGCTCGTGTTCATCATCGGACTCAAGCCCGCCACCCGCTACGACATCGAAGCCGACGACGAAGAGATCGTGGAGCTCCGCAGCGATGCAGGCGGCATTCTGCCCCTGAAGTTCCGGCGGACGGACGCCCACGTCGTGCGCATCCGCGAGGCCGCCCTCGTCCCATCGGCCCGCTGACTACTTCACGAATACGAGCTTTCCGAACCTCGCCGGATTGTGCGGACTCGGCCGCACCAGAGCCGAATCCGACCACAGGCTCAGCCGCCGGTGGGGCTGGACGCCGTCCCACCGGTTCAGGTTGGCAGTCCACGATGAGCCCGCCTCAGGGGGCAATTTCTTCGTCAGCTCCTCGAAATTCGGCCATGGAATCGCCAGCTCGAGCGACCAGCCGGCATCTTTGGCGCCCCCCGTGTTGAGCGTGCCGCGCAGATTCGTGGCAAGCTGCACCCCGGTGAAGTCCAGCCGTTTGATCAGAAGCTTCGGAAACGCGTAGAAATAGTCGTACAGCGTGGCGCGTGCGTTCATCTCCAGCCCATAATAGAACACCTGCGATGGATTCGGATTGATGAAGAGCTCGACCGCATCGTCCTGGTAGGTCGGGTCGTCACGCTGTGTATATTGCGCAGTGATGTCGGAATCCTCGCAGTCATAGCCGACATAGAGGAACTGGTCATCCCAGAGCAGCCGGGCGGCGGTTTTCTGCCGGGCGCCCGTCTGTCCCTCCCAAGGAAACTGGAAGGTCAACGTGTTCGCCTGCTGCCAGGCAGCGTCTTCGAGCTTGCCGTCCACGACGATGCGCCCGGAGGCGCGCTTGACTTCGTACCGCGGAACGGGTCCGGCCTGCCGCAGCGGCTCGTTCGGCTGCCCCAGCGCCGCCGCCGCGAACACCAGGATCAGTAATACCAATTCCGCACCCTCACCTCGATGCCCGAGCCCGCGAGCGCTTTCTCGAAAACCGAGAGATCGCTGCCGCGGTAGTGGTACGGGTAAACGACCTTGGGATGGAAAGCCTTCACGCCTTCGGCGGCCTCCTCGGGTGGCATCGTATAGGGCAGGTTCATGGTGACGAAGGCCACATCGATGTTCTTCAGCGTGCGCATTTCCGGCACGGCCTCGGTGTCGCCCGAGATGTAGAGCCGCATGTCACCGTAGTTCACCACGTAACCGTTCCCACGGCCCTTGTCGTGGAACAGCTTCCCTTCCGAGGGTCCCCGCTTGAGGTTGTACATCGGAACTGCTTCGATCGTCCAACTGCCAAAGACTTGGCGATCGCCATTATTGAGCACGATGACATCGCCGCCGAGTTTCTCGGCGACTGCCTTGGGCGCGATCAGTTTGGCTCCCGCCTTGCGTACCTTCTCGATGGCTTTCGGGTCAAGATGGTCGCCATGAATATCGGTAATCAGGATCAGGTCCGCCGCCGGGATGCCGTCGTAATTGCCCTGGCTCCAGGGATCGACATGAACTGCCGTCCCGCCCGCCTCCATCACAAGACTCGCGTGGCGAATGGGCGTGATCTTCAGCGGTCCGGCCTTGGTCGTGAATTGTTCGATGGGCCGGGAGGGCTGGGCAAACAGGGATACCGTGAACACAAGCGAGGCAGCGATCTTCATGCACATGCAGAAGATGATAGCGCTTCATTCGGCGCGCTTGTACGCCCGAAATGTCCCAACGGGATCGCCGCGGGATTACCCGCGCTTGCTGGCGCTCTGGCGCCACGCCGCCGAAGCGCCCTGACTCGACGCAGGCGCAGCACTGCTCTTTGCTGTCATGCGGGGCAAAGGACTTGTGCGCGCCTGGGAGAGGATGGCGTAAATCTTGCCCAGCAAGGTGGTCTTATTGAAGGGTTTTTCGAGGAATTGATGCCGGTTCTCCAGCCCACCTGCGATGCAGATCGCCTCGTCGGCGAAGCCGGACATATACATGACGGGAATCGAGGGAAGGATCGCGCGCACTTGCCGCGCCAGTTCCATGCCGCCGATGCCCGGCATCTTGAGATCCGTCAGCAGCAGGTCGATCCCATCTCCCCGCTCGCGGCAGATCCGCAGCGCCTCTTCTCCCCCCGCAGCCTCGATGACGTTATACCCGTGCTCCGCCAGCACGCGCTTGACTATGAGACGCACCAACGGCTCGTCGTCCACAACAAGAATTGTTTCAAAGGTCGCCATCTGCTCAACTCCGTTGGAGTCAACCGGCACGCCCGCAGAACGTTGCAGGTAAGCCAGTATAACCCATAATCGACTTCCTACGCCACTCTGTTTAGTACTAGGTATGGGTGTTGCTCGATTATTCTAGTAAAAGTTACTTAAGGCACTTCAGTACTCCCCCTCGTGGGGAGGTTGCCTACTCCCGCATTCGGGAACAGTCCGGCGCGCTCTTGCGGGGAGTACTATTCTGAAGTGTCGCTTCCCCCAAATTCATGGCGCAGCCGCTCAGTTTCGCGGGCCGACTCTCCCGATAAAGCTTGCACCCACCGCGGCCGTTAGCCGAATTTGGACACCTGGGGGTCGCGAGGGCCGAGCGCAAGGTTTCGCCGGGCGGCACCTCCGCGGAAAGGTGTCGCGCCGGCAGTGGAAATGGGCTCAGTTTGCGATCGAGCCACCAACACCAGACAGCATCGGGAGAAGGCGGTAAATTCGGCTGCTCAGGACCCTGTGGCGGCCGCATGCGCCTCGGGTAACAGCACGGTGAAGGTCGAGCCCCGGCCGGTTTCCGAATCGACCACGACAGCGCCTCCAGCACGCTTGACCATGCCATACACCACCGCGAGTCCCATCCCCGCGGAACCCGGCTTGGTTGAATAGAAGGGCTCGAAAATGTACGGCAATGCTTCCGGATGGATGCCGGTACCTGTATCGGAGACGCTCAGGCTGGAATAGTCGCCGGCCTCCAATCGCGCCCGGTCGAGCAGCGCGGCGTCGACGGGTCGCGCGGGCGTGATCCTTCGCGTAACTACGGAGATCTCGCCTTCGCCGCTGATGGCGTCGCGCGCGTTCGCCACCAGGTTGAGCAAAACCGTTTCCATATCCGAGGGACTGATCAGGACCGGAGCGAGCGCCGGATCCGGATCGATGACCAGCCGGACGCGCTCGCCCGCGATACCCTGGAGCATCGCCCGGAAGTCGCGCAGCAGCGCACTGGCGTTGACGAGCGAGGTCTCCGTCGGCCGTCCCCGGCTGAACACGAGCAGTTGGCTCGTGACTTCGGACGCGGCGTTTCCGGCCTCCAGGATCTGCGTCACATCCTCGCGCAAAGATTCCACGCTTCCGAAGCGCTTGACGATCATGTCCGCATAGCTGATCACGATCGTCAGCAGGTTGTTGAACCGGTGCGCGACCTGACCCGACAAGCGCTCGAGCGCCGCCATGACCTCCTCGCGGGCTTCGGGCGCCGGACTCAATCCGCTGGGCGCGGGCGTCGTGGCCGCACGCGCCGCCGGAGCGTTCAGCATCAGGATGACGTGCTCGTCGGATCGACGCACCGGCAGAACCGAGATCTCGAGTCGCGATCCTCGCGCTGTGTGCAGCACGATGCGCTGCGGCTGCCGGGCGGCAAGCGCGTTGGCGACGGCTTCTCGCAACTCCTGGCGCAAGCCGATCGAGTGCTCAGTTTCGCCTTCCCAACGCAGGGTCTCGGAGAACTCCCGATTGGTGCTGAACGCTTCGAAATTCGATGCGAAAACTGCAATCCCGAGGGGAAGCGTTTCCAGGACATCGGCCGCTAATTGCTGCTCCTGGCGCAGGAGATTGAGAAGTTTGTAAACTTCTTTTCCGCTCCAGACATTGGGATCCGATGACATGTTGCGCCGATGAACTTTGCCGCTATCTGAACTATAGACACGTGCATGTATGTCGACGCAATGGATCGCGTTTTCATCGAGTACTAACACGTACTACTCGAACCCCGCGATCGCAGGTGATGTGGTTCCCGCTAAGCCGCCGCTGCCTGGGCCTCGATCTGCTTGGGAGAATTTATAACCCGGCTAGGGTGGCAAGCACCACGATGAAATTCGCGCACGGGATCAGCTCGACATCCCGGCCAGCTTCTGGACGGTCTGAAATGTATCGGAGTCCGCGGCCGACTTATCCTGCCGGTACCGCTTCACGCGTGCGAAGCGCAGGGCAAGTCCGCTCGGATACCGCGGGCTGACCTGGATCTCGTTAAACACGATCTCCGCCACCAGCTCGGGCCGCACGTAAACCGTGTACTCATCCCGCGCGAGCTCGAGCGCCAGCAGCCGCTCTGTCTGCCAGGCCAACATTTCATCGGTCAGTCCCTTGAAGGTTTTGCCGAGCATGGCGAAGCCGCCTTTCTCTACGTCGCGCGCGCCGAGATGAAGATTGCTCAGCCATCCCCGCCGCCGTCCGTGACCCCACTCGGCCGCCAGAACCACGAGATCGAGCGCGCGCGCCGGTTTGATCTTCAGCCAGCTCTGGCCGCGCGCGCCGGCGGCATAGGCGGAGCCGGCCGCTTTCGCCATCAGCCCCTCGTGCCCGCGCTCGAGCGCTTCCCGCAGGAAGCTCACGGCATCGTCCGGATTGTCGGTTACCAGATAGGGCGCCAGGTTCTGCCCGGGCGAGATCTCCCGCAAAGCCGAGAACCGGCGCTCCTGCGGTTCGTCGATAACGGACTGGCCGTCCAGGTACAGCAGGTCAAACCAGAACGGCGTGAGCGGCAGCTCCGCCCGTATGCGGTCCACATCGAGCTTGCGGCCGAATCTTCGCATCGTCACCTGGAACGGCTGCGGACGGCCCTCCGGCGTGAGGCTCAGAACCTCGCCGTCAATGATCAGGTCCTTCGCCGGAAGTGCCCGCACGGCCTGAACAATCTCCGGCACCGCCGCGGTCACGTTGTTCAGGCTGCGAGAGAACACCACTACGTCGTCACCCGACCGGTGCACCTGCACGCGCGCGCCATCGAACTTGAATTCGAAAGCGGCCTTCCCGAGGTCGCGCAGCGCGCCCGCGACGTCCTCCGCCGTCTGCGCGAGCATGGGTTGCACCGGCCGGAAGAGCCGGACGTCATATTGCGCCAGCCCTTCGGCGCCGTGTTCGAGCACGGCACGCGCGACCCCGGCCATCTCCCCGGCCAGCATCACCGCGCGCCGGATGCGCTCCGCGCTCACACAGGACGCCTTCGCCAACGCCTCCAGCATGATGCCTTCGAGGGCGCCCTGGCGCAGTTCCCCCGCCAGCAGTCCCGTCAGAAAACGTTGCTCCGGCTCTGTTGCCCGAGCGAACAGGGAATGAAGCAGCTCCCGCTTCCGCCCCTCCGAACCACGTCCCTCGAGCGCCGCGAAATCATCCAGTGCCCGATCAACATCGGCGACCTCGAGGCGGGCGAGCAGGGCGGGCGGCGCCGCTGCATCGCGCAGCACCGCATATCCGATGCCGATCCGTCCCTGGCGCGTGCCTCCGGACAGCCACGCCACGACGGTCTCGATCTCTTCACCCTCGATCCTGCGCAGCAGGGCCGCGAGCACGTCGATCTTCTCGATTCGCCTCGTGGTCTCCGCCACGCGTTTCGACGTCTCCACAACATCTGCCAGCAGCATTCGAGAAAACAGCTTACGCTGCTATCGATGCAGCCCGAAACAGGTGGTTGCCTCCGTCCCGCTTTTCAGCTTCCATGTCAAGCAGGCCGTGATTCGATCGTGTTTTTCAGAACTGCTGGTGTTTCAAGCAGTTACAGGCAAAATTGGGTTCGTTTCGCGGCCCGCTTGGGCGGGGACATCTGCGCATCCCCGCTTGCTCCGGTGGCATCTAATGAGCTGCGTTCGTGACCCTTGCAGTCCCGCCGGAGCAGCTTCGCGACGTGTGTGGGAACGGCTGTTGAACCTCACAAATCATCTCAGTAATTACCGGCAGTCCGGTATAATCGTAAGGAGGGGTCGTGTCCCCTGAAGGTCCGCAATGAACAATCGTCTTCGTTTCTGGGTGGTTTCTTTGTCCACCTTCCTGGTCGCGCTTCTCGTGGGAGGCGCTGTTGTCGGCACGAGCGCACCGCCGGATGAACCCTATCGGCACCTTGGTGTTTATACCGAGGTTCTCTCGCGCATCAAGAGCGAGTACGTCGAGGAGCCCGACATCAAGAACGTCACCCTGGGCGCCATCAACGGGATGCTCGAGTCGATCGATCCGTATTCGAGCTTCCTCAACACCGACCAGTACAAGCAGTACCAGCAGTACCTGAAAAACGGCGATGGCAAGAAAGCCGCTGTCGGGCTGATCATTTCCAAGAAATTCGGCTACGTGGGGGTCGTGGACGCGATTCCCGGCTCCTCGGCTTTCCGGGCCGGCCTGACCACGGGTGACATGATCGAGACCATCAACGGCGTCGCTACCCGCGACATGCCGCTGGCCTATGCGGAGATCCTGCTGAAGGGCGAGCCCAGCACTTCGGTGGAGATGTCCGTGCTGCGGCTGCGCAAACCCGAGCCGACCAAGATCACGTTGACCCGCAGCGTGCTGCGCTACCCCACGGTGCTGTCACGGACCGTGGGCTCCGATATCGGCCTGATCCAGGTGCAGGCTTGTGACCCCGGCAAGGTGAAGGAAGTCGCCGCCACCGTCGAGCAGTTGCAAAAGCAGGGCGCGAAGAAGTTGATCCTCGATCTGCGCAGCAACGCCGTCGGGGATCCTCGCGATGGACTGGCGCTGGCGAATCTCTTCATTGACAAGGGCTTGCTCGGATATCTGCAAGGTCAAAAGGCCGCCCGCGAGAACACCGAAGCCGACCCGTCGAAGGCACTCACGAAGGACCGGCTCGTCGTGCTGACCAATCGGGGGACGGCCCGTGCGGCCGAGGTTGCGGCCGCCGCGCTCCTCGACAGCAAGCGCGCCGATATCGTGGGTGAGCGCACTTATGGCGATGCTGCCGTCCGCAAGCCCATCACCCTGGACGACGGTTCGGCCGTCATCCTGTCCGTGGCGAAGTACCATTCACCGTCGGGCAAAGCCATTCAGGACACCGGCGTCACTCCCAATTACCCCGTCATCGAGTTCGAGCCACAAGGGGATGACGACACGAGCTTGACCGAGCCCCAGGCGCGCGCTGCCGAGGACGATGCGATTCTCAAGAAAGCGATCGAGCTGCTGACGACGGGCAAGATCGAAACCGCACCTTTGGCACGCGACCCCCAAACGGGCGTTCCGGGAGGCGCCGCGAGGGAAGGAATGCCGCCCACGGTCGTCAAGCCGGAAGATAAGAAAAAATAACAGACTATGCCGCTCTATGAGTATCAGTGCGATTCCTGTGGACAGGTCTTTGAAATCATCCAGCGCTTCTCGGATGCGCCGCTGAGCAAGCACGACGGCTGCGGAGGCCGCGTCGAACGCCTGCTTTCCGCGCCGGCACTACAGTTCAAGGGCACAGGTTGGTACGTCACCGATTACGCGCGCTCCGGCAAATCCACGAACGGGGCCGACGGCAAGAGCGAGACTCGCGGCGGCACCGAGTCCAAATCCGGGAAGACCGAAGGCAAGTCGGAAGCGAAGCCCGCCCCGGCTCCGGTTTCGAAGCCCGCGGCTCCGTCGGGCGAGAAATAGCCGGTCAGGCCCGGCAGTCCACGTCAAGAATTGTCCGAGCGCGGCTAGCCCCGCGTCGCGTACCCTGCACCGCGGGTTGAGGCGCTTTTCAGGTATGCCGCGGCATGCAACATTGCCCTGCGCCCGCAATCGGCGGTTCGCGCGAGGCACAGCCACGACCGCATTTGACATCTCTGATTGGGCGCTACCATTGGACAAAGGATTCCCGATATGCCTTCCACCCGCCGTCATTTCCTGCACCACTCCGCAGGCGCGGCGCTTGCCGCATCCGCGCTTTCCGCGCAAGTGCCCGCGAACGACCGTATCCAGATCGCGCTGATCGGCTCGGGCGGCATGGGCATGGGCGACACCCGGGCGGCGCTCTCGATGCCCGGCGTCGAGCTGGTCGCCGCCGCCGACATCTATGACGGCCGCCTCACGCGCGCCCGCGAGATCTGGGGCAGCCAGGTGTTCACCACGCGCGACTACCGCGAGGTGCTGGCGCGCCGCGATATCGATGCCGTGATCGTCGCCACCCCCGATCACTGGCACGCGCGGATCACCCGCGACGCGTTGGCCGCGGGTAAAGACGTGTACTGCGAAAAACCGATGGTGCACTCGGTCGATGAAGGTCCGGGAGTGGTCGAGGCGCAGCGGCGGAGCGGCCGTATTCTGCAGGTCGGCAGCCAGTATGTGAGCTCTCTGGTTTACGCCAAGGCTCGCGACCTGCTCGCCCAGGGCGCCATCGGGAAACTCAATATGGTGGAAGCCTGGCTCGATCGCAACAGTGCGATCGGCGCCTGGCAGTACTCGATCCCACCCGATGCCTCGCCGCAGACCATCGACTGGGATCGCTTCCTCGGCAAAGCACCCAGGCGTCCCTTCGAGCCGGTCCGGCTGTTCCGCTGGCGGAATTATAGCGACTACGGCACGGGCGTGGCCGGCGACCTGTTCGTCCACCTGCTCTCGGGCCTGCACTTCGCTACCGGTTCCCTCGGGCCGGTGCGCGTTTATGCGACCGGGGGGCTTCGCCATTGGAAGGACGGCCGCGATGCGCCGGACGTGATGCTGGCGCTGCTCGATTACCCGGAAACGCAGCGCCATCCCGAGTTCACGCTGGCGCTGCGGGTGAACTTCAAGAGCGGCGTCGCGCAGGAAAACTTCGGCTTTCGGTTCGTCGGCAGCGAGGGAGTTATGACGACCAGCATGAACAGCTTGACCCTCGCCACGACTCCGTCCGAAGCCGAGCCCGGCTACATGATTGAAACCTTCCCCAAGGCGATTCAGGAGCAGTTCCTCGAGGACTACCGCAAGAAGTATCCCGAGCAGCGTGCGACCGCGGACTCGATCCGCCCGCTGACCGAGCAGCGCTTCACGCCGCCCGCCTCGCACAACGCGCACCGCGAGCACCACCGCACCTTCTGGACATCCGTGCGAAGCCGCAAACCCGTGCTCGAGGACGCCGTCTTCGGCTTGCGCGCCGCCGGTCCCGCCCTGCTGTGCAACACCAGTTACTTCGAGAAGCGCATCTGTGTCTGGGACCCTGAGGCGATGAAGGCCGCGTAGGCCGCGCCCGCCGGGGGTCAATCGGCGACTTTGCGCGCCGGCTTGGGCTTAATCAATTTCTCCAGCTCCGCCTGCGGCACGGTCAGCGAGAACCGCATGCTGATGCCTTCGCTCTTCAGATCGAGGGTGTCGAGCAGAGGGCCCATGCTCGCGCCCCCCGGTTTGTCCCGGTTCAATTGCGCCATGCCGGCGAGAAACTTGACGACATCCACGAGGGCGGTGGCGTCCTTCTCGGAGCGGGTGACGGCCTCGCCGGCGATGCGGATGTCGGCGCCGAAGCGGACGCCCAGGATGGCCTGCTCGATGGCATCGAGCGCGTTGGGCGGCACGGTGCCGGCCGCCTGCTGGTTCGCAAGCCGTCCCGCGAGATGTGATACGGGTGCGTTCGTTACGAACCAAAGGTCATACCCGCTGCTGATTTCGCTGATTTTGGCTGCCAGCCTGGCCGGCAGCGGCATAGCCGTGTTGCGGCGATCGAGCGCTCCCTTGACGCTGGCTTCGTCGCCGGCGAGAAAGGTCGACCCATCGGGGAAGGCGAACCAGGCCGACTTGGCGTCCTTGCCCGAGGTGATGAGCGTGATGCCGGCATGCGGAGCCGCAGTGGCGCCGTGGGCCTCGGCTTGCGCCAGGATGCGATTCGCATCGAAGGTGCCGCGCGCCACGATCAGCCCATGGTTGCGGTCCCCGGGGCCCTCGGATGACACCACAATCTCGCGCAGGTCGCGGCGCGGATCAAAACCCGTGGCCGCGATAAACTTGCTCAACCCGGCGTCTCCCGATGCCACGCGGCTCAGCACAAATTGGCCGAACGGCGACGCCACCGTCCGGTCCACCTGAATGCCGCCCACGAACTTGGCGTTGGGCGAAACATACCGGAGCATCTCCGGGTCTGCCGCGGCGGGCAAAACTCCCGCGGCCGCCAGCAGCGCGGCGGCGCACAAGAAAGCGCGGGCAAGTAGGGTTGAGTCCATGCAAATACCTCTCTTTCAGTTGTAACGCCGGAGAGGCCCGAAAAGTTCCCGAACGTTTCCGGCGCAGGCGTTACGGCGCTACCGGCTCTTGCGCGACCACCTCGATTCCGTACGCCTCGAGTCCCACAATTTTGCGCGGATGGTTGGTCAGCAGTCGCACCCGGCGCAGCCCCAGGTCGGCCAGGATCTGAGCGCCGATCCCCGCCTCGTGCTGCAGGCGCGGATGGCCTTGCCCCGGAGGAAACGGCGCCTCGCGCGTGTGCGGCAGCAGGCGCCCGATACCCTCCGTCTCGTGGTCGATCCGCACGCCCGGCCCGGTATGGTGCAGGTAGACGAGCACGCCGGCGCCTTCATAAGCGATCCGCGACAGGGAGGCGCACATCATCTCCCGGCAGCGGCAGAGCCGGGAGTGAAAAACATCGCCGTACAGGCAGCGCGAATGGACGCGCACGAGCACCTCGTCGCGGCTCGCGATGTCGCCCCGGACCAGCGCGACATGCTTCTCCGGATCGATGGTACTGGCGTAAATGATGGAGAAGAACTCGCCGAATTCGGTGTCGATCGGACCTTCGGCTTCGCGGCGAATGAAGCGCTCGTGCTGGAGGCGGTAGCGGATGAGGTCGGCCACCGAGATCATCTTCAAGTTGTGCCGGCCGCAGAACTCGAGCAGCTCGGGCACGCGCGCCATGGTGCCGTCCTCGTTCATGACTTCGCAGATCACACCCCCTGGCCGGAGTCCCGCGAGCCGCGCCAGGTCCACCGCCGCTTCCGTCTGGCCGGCGCGCACGAGCACGCCGCCCTCGCGCGCGCGCAAAGGAAACACGTGACCGGGACGGGCCAGGTCGCCCGGCCGCGACACCGGATCGATGGCCACCCGGATCGTGCGTGCGCGGTCGACCGCGGAGATGCCGGTGGTCACGCCCGTGGCGGCGTCGATCGCTTCGCAGAATGCGGTGCCGAATTTCGAGGTGTTCGTCGGAGACATCAGCGGCAGGCGCAGCTCGTCGCATCGCTCCGGGCTCAGCGACAGGCAGATCAGCCCACGCCCGTGGGTCGCCATGAAATTGATGATCTCCGGCGTGACCCATTCCGCCGCGACCGTCAGGTCGCCTTCATTCTCGCGGTCCTCGTCGTCCACGACGACCAGCATTCTGCCGGCGCGAAAGTCCTCCAGCGCTTCGGGAATGGAAGCGAATGCCATACCAACGAGGCTCCTCAGAAACTCGCAGTCACCGGATGCGCGCCGCCTGCGGGCCGGGCGTTTTCACGGGCAAGTCCGCGGCGCCCGCCGTGAGCTTCTGACCGGGGCAACCGCGGCCTGCCCGGCGGCTAGCCGTTAACTTCAATATAGCGGCGCGTTCACCGCAGAGTGGCGAAGACGCGGGCGAGCGCGGCCAGCGTCTCTTCGGCATCGCGCTCGGTATGGGCGGCCGAGACATAGAACCGGCCGTCGGGAACCGGATAAACTCCGTGCTCGACCGCGCGTGTGAGAAACGCGCGGAGCTGCCCGGTATCATCGGCCAGCGTGTCCCGATAATCGTGCAGCTCGCTCCGCCCGGTAAAGTGCAGCGCGAAGGCGGCGCCGAAGCCCCGCACGTCGAGCGCGATCCCGTGCCTGCGCGCGAGATCGCGAATGCCGTCCATGAGCGCCGAGCCGAGCCGGTTGGCATGGGCCAGCGCGGCGCCGCCGTCGCTGGCGAGCTCGCTGAGCGTCGCATGCGCGCAGGCGAGCGCCATGGGATTGCCGTTGAAGCTGCCGCCGAAGGCGACGCCGCCGTCGACGAGCAGATCGAGGATGTCCGCGCGCCCCGCCACCACGCTCACGGCCGCGCCGCCGGCGACCGCCTTGCCGAAGGTCGCAACGTCCGGCTTGACTCCATAGTGCCGCTGGGCGCCGCCCAGGCTCATGCGGAACCCGGTGATCACCTCGTCGAAAAGCAGTAGGCATCCGTGCCGGTCGCAGAGCTCTCGCACGCGTTCGAGGTAGCCAGGCCGCGGTAGCAGGCAGCCGCTGTTGCACAGGACCGGCTCCATCATGACCGCGGCGATTTCGCCGCCGCGCTGGCGCAGGATGCTTTCGAGCGCGCTCGGGTCATTCCACCGCGCGACGAGCACATTCTCGGCCGAGTTCGGCGACTGGCCGCGCGAGCCGAGCACGGCGCGGGGCGCCTCCGCCGGTCCAAGCTGCTCGATCGCGGCGCGGTAGCTGATCAGCGCGGAATCGACCCAGCCGTGGTAGTGGCCCTCGAAGCGCACGATGAGGTTGCGCCCGCTGGCGGCGCGCACCAGGCGCATGGCGAGTTGTACGGCTTCGGTGCCGCTCGAGCTGAGAGTCAGGCGCTCGGCGCAGGGCACGGCGGCCTGGATCTGCTCGGCGACCGTGTATTCGAGCTCGTGCTGGGCGCCGTAGTCGATCGGCAGCTCGGCCTGCCGCCGCAAAGCCTCGACCAGCCGCGGGTGGCGGTGCCCGAGGATGCACGGCCCCCAGGCGAGACAGTAGTCAATATATTCGTTGCCGTCGATGTCACGAAGCCTGGCGCCGCAGCCGTTCTCGAAATACAGCGGCACCGGCGCCTTGGCCCGGAAAGGGCTGCTCACGCCGCCGGCAAGCGACCCGCGGGCGCGGTCCAGCGCCGCGCGGGACTTCTCGAAGGAGCGCATGCCCTATTATGCTTCGCCGCTTCCGCCGCGGTAACGCCCCAAGCGCTACCTGCTCGATCGCGCCTACATCCGGTCGGAAAGCCGCCGCGCCAGCCGCTCTTCGAGATCCTTGTCTTCCTTCGTCGAGTCGGGAAGGCGCCGGGCTGCGGTACGCATCAACTCGAGCTGCCGCGCCAGCCGCGAGCAAAACTTGCACATCGCAAGGTGCAGGCGCACCTCCATGCGCTTCCACCGGCTCTGCGCGGCCAGTTCATCCGAGGTGAGAAGCCGGGCTACGTTCCTGCACGAAATCATCGCCTGCTCAAACCTTTTGCCTCCAGGCATTCACGCATCCGCGTGCGGGCCCGATGCATCAGTACCCCCATGTTGGTGACCGTGACATCCACAATCTTACAAATCTCGGCTGTCTCCAACCCCTCGACTTCGCGGAGCACGAACACCTCCCGCTGGTTCGCCGTCAGTCCTTCCATGCACTCCTGAATCATCGCCCCAGCCTCCTTAGACAATAAGAGGCGATCCAGATCCCCAGGCGGGTTCACCCAGCTTCCCCTGGCATCGAAACGGGATTCGAACTCTGCATCGATGGGATCCGTTCGCTCGTCCCCGGGCGAAGTCCTCCGCCGCTCCCGCGCTTTGTTGTGCAGGATTCCAAACATCCACGTGCGAAGCTGCGAGCGGCCCTCAAACCCGTCGACCCGTTCCAGAAACGTGAGGAACACGTCCTGAACCAGGTCCTCAGCCCTGTGATCATGGAAGCCCATCGCCTTCGCGCCCCTCATCAGCGGCCGTGCATGCTCCCGCACGGCTGCGGCAAGAGCTTCGGGGTCGCGGCGCCCTCGAACCGCTGGGTTACCCGGGCTTCCGGCTGGCCTTCAGGCCCGGAAGTCGGCCGGACCTAACTGGCGGGTTCTGATCTCGCGCCGGACCTAACTGGCGGGTTCTGATCTCGCAGATGCATGGCCGTATGCTGTGTACTGTACAAGTCTTGTATCAAGGAGGTTTCGAGTGCGCGAAATGAGGCGGTTGGCGTGTCTGCTGCTGATGGCATCATGCGGCGGTTACGCGCAAACAGCACAAGTGCGTGTTCTGCGATTGATGGATGCGCCGATCATCACGCCGGCGCTCCACCCCAGCATCGGCGAGAATATTCAGGGCCCGTCGCTGATCCGCGTGCCGGACTGGGTGAGGAATCCGCTCGGCAGGTACTATCTCTACTTCGCCGCTCACAAAGGGACTTACATCCGCCTCGCTTATGCGGACAATTTGATGGGTCCATGGAAAATTCATCCGCCCGGCAGCCTTCAACTCTCGCGTTCGTATTTTCTCACCGAACCGCCGCCAGCCCCGCCCGGGGCGGCGCAAGAGCAGAGTCTCATTGTGCCGGGCTCATCGCCGGAGCGCCGTAAGCTGCCGCACTCCTATCTCACAGAGGCGACCACCCCGCACATCGCTTCCCCCGATGTCCATGTGGACCACGCCAACAAGAGGATCATCATGTATTTCCATGGACTCGACGCTTTCGCCACGCAACTCACACGCGCCGCCGTGTCGAGCGACGGGATCCAGTTTAAGGCCCGCCCCGAAAAGCTGGGCCGCACTTACCTGCGCGCCTTCCGGCACGGCGGCGCGACCTACGGAATCGCCATGCCGGGCCAGGTCTACCGGTCGAAGGACGGGCTTACCGGGTTTGAACCCGGACCGGTGCTGTTCAATCCCGACATGCGACACTGCGCGCTGCTCGAGCGCGGCAACCGGCTCTTTGTATTCTGGACGCAAGTGGGCCATGCCCCCGAAAGGATACTGCTGAGTACAATCGACCTTTCGGCCTCATGGAAGGAATGGAAGGAGACCCCGCCGGTTGAGGTTCTGCGGCCGGAGCGCTCCTGGGAAGGAGCCGATCGGCCGGTCGAGCCTTCCATGCGGAGCGTCGCCTACGGGCGCGTTAATCAGCTCCGGGACCCCGCCATCTTCGAAGAGAACGGAAAAATCTTCTTGCTCTATGCCGTCGCGGGCGAATCAGGCATCGCTATCGCCGAGGTATTTCTTGACGGCTGATTCGCCGGACGCTGGCCTCCTTATATCGGCCGCCGCTCGCTCGGATCTCCCGTGGGCCCCGGCGCATGGTCTTCCGCTGCCGGTGGGCCGAGCAACCCGGTCAACACGGGCTTCAGCGCATCGGCCCAGATCTGATAAGCCCGGACCGACGGGTGAAGCTTGTCAGCATTCATCATGCCGTCGAGCGGCTTCCCCTGAGCATCCGCCAGCCGGTCATTGATCTGCAGAAATCGGACTCTGTCCCCGTCCGCCAGCTTAGCCAGCCCGGCATTGATCTCATTCACCACCGGCATCAGCGACGGTCTGTCATGGCGCGGAAGGATTCCCGTCACGATCACGGAAGCGCCCGGAGCCTTTGCACGAACGGCCTCGATAATCGCCTGAATACCTCGCGTCACATCCGCCGCCCTCTCGCCTGCCGCGACGTTGTTCGTTCCTGCCAAAAGCACCACCACCTTCGGATTCACACCGTCCAACTCGCCATTCTGCAGGCGCCACAAGATGTTCTGCGTCCGGTCGGCTCCCCAGCCGAAATTCGCGGCATTCCAGCCATGAAAGTTCTTCTTCCAGTTCGCCAGCAGTTCCGGATAGTCGGTCGCGCCCCACCGCCGGACAATCGAATCGCCGAGAAAATACAGATCCGTGTGGCCGCTCCTCGCTTTCTCGAGCAACTGCGCATGCGCCACTAACGAGTTTGCGTCCAGGCGCGGGGCCGCAACGTCCGCGGCCACGGGCGGAGTCACCGGCGCCGAGTAGCCCAGCCGCTTCGCTGCCCATGGAAGGAAGTGCTTCCAGTTCGGACCATCTGTGTGACCGCCGTCGTGCTGGCGCCAGGCTAGCGCCCCATCGAGCAGTCCCGTGTTCACGGGTGGCATCCTCGCCGAACGGTAATCTGCGGTCACGCCGAGATCTTTCACCCCAAGCAGCCGGAATACCTCGCCCGCCGCCACGGTCGCCATGAAACTGCCCTGCTGGTCCAGCCACTGGGCATCCCCTCTCGCGGGAATGCCGTAGCTGATGAACGTGGGCCGCGGAACACAGAGCGCGATCAGCTCATGCGAGTCCACGGGAATATCGCCCGCGTTCCGGCTCCCGAATGCCGCTTCCGCGGCTCCGTATTTCAGGAAATTACCGGCCATCCAGTGATATTCGCCCGGACCCGTCAGATTCTCCACCGCCTCGCCGAAATTCCGCCGGTGCGGTTTTGCGCCGCCTTCCCCCGAAGAGCCCACCAGCACCACCGCGAACCGCGTGTCAAACGCCATCGTCACCAGGGCCGTCTTGCCATAGCGCGACACACCCTCGATGCCCACCCGCTTGGCATCTACGGCCGGATCGGTCTCGAGATAATCCAGCGCTCGCGAGGCGCCCCATGCCCACGCGCGCAGAGCTCCCCAGTCTTCCGGCTTACGCCGTTGCCCTCGATTCACGAGGCCGATCACGCCTTTTGTCAGGCCTGCCCCGTTGTCGGCCTGGACGCTTCCTGGATTCAGCAGGGCGTAGCCCCAACCTGCGCCGATCAGTTGCACCCTCGCGGGCGGATCGGGTCCGGCCAGAGCGGCAAAGCGCGCGAACGCCGCCGGCACCGGATCGGAAGGCAGCGCGGCTCGTCCGAACATCATCATCACCGGCACTGCGTTCTTGGTCCACGCTGGAGTGACCAGGACCATCTGAATATTTACCTCGATCCCCGGATACGCGCTGTTGTCCACATGCCCCTTCAACTCGCGCGCAAAAACGGGCCAGGGACCGACCGTGTCCTTCGATTGACGCACGACGCTCCAGGTCACCTTCGGTGCATTCGCTGGAACGCGTCCGATCACCTCGCGCTCGAAATCCTCCACAATCTCCGGCCGCCGCTGCTTCCACCATGCCTCCGCCGTGGTGACCCTCCGGCCGTTCTTCAGCCGCAGAACTTCCGGATAATCGGGGAACGGATTCGCTTTGGCTTCGTCGTAGTTTGCGCGATTCGGAGCACTCTCGTTTCCGCTCGGACCCGGCCGCAGAGCCCGTATGCCGAGCTGCTCCATCATGTTCCGGTGATCTTCGGCGATTGCACCATGCAGCGCAGGGTCGGGTTGTGTCCGCGCCGTTTGCCAAGGCAGAAACAGCGAAGAAAGCAAAAGAGGGGCGGTGCGGAAGCGCATTGATCCGTTCGGTGAAGAACTGCACTCCACTATATCGCCAGGCCCGATTTCGCGGGAGCTCTCCCGGCGCGCGACCATTCGAGGCTCCCAGAAACTCGCAACCCCCTCTTGCGCGGCGCCCGCGGGAGTTTCTGCCTCGGCATAACTGCGGCCTGCCCCACGGTTACCCGCTGACTTGCACGACCGGCAGTGGCGCCGTGGTCGTCGAGGCGCTGAACGTCTGCCTCTTCGGCGAACGTCAAGCGATGTTGCAACAGGTTTAGCAACCTGCATCCGGGACGCCACGCTAGCCGCGAACCGCGCGCTCCACTTCCCGCGCCAGCGCGGCATAATCTTCTCCGCTCAGCCGCAGCGGCTTGCCAAAGCGCACGGAGACGCGGTGGGGGCGCGGAATCCAGGCCCCGCGCGGCAGCACCTCGAGCGACCCGGTCAGCCGCACCGGCACCACTGGCATCGCCAGCCGTGACGCCAGCATGCCGACGCCCGGTTGGAACGGCTGGATCTCCCCGTGCTGCGTGAATCGGCCTTCGGCAAAGATCAGCACGCACCAGCCTTCGTTTGCCAGCTCGCCGGCATAGCGCAGGGTCTCGCGCGCGCCTGCCTCGCGCCGGGGAATCGGGAAGGCATTCATGAACAGGGCCGCGAGATAGTAATTCAGGCTGTTGGTAAACCACTCACGCCAGGTGTGGCGTTCAGGATGAAAATGCGCATCGAACCACTCCTTCGACATCGCCGGGGCCACGCGGTAGCGCCATTTCGCCGGCAGCGCCAGCAGGATCGCCGGCATATCGAAGTGGCTCTGGTGGTTGGGCGCGAAGATCACCGGCGGCTCGATCCCACTCAGGTTCTCGAGCCCCTCCGCCTTTACCCACACAAAAAGGCGTGCCAGGATAAACACCCAGAGCGGGTTCAGCCGCCTCACCGCCCGTGCCCACCGGCTGCGGTTCCAGCTCGGAAAAACGAGCGGCTCGGCCGGCTCGGGCGCGCGCGCCTGTGGCTCCTCCATCCTGCGTTCCAGGTCGGCGATCGACGAGCCGCCCGCCAGGGCCGATTCATCGACCGCCGCGCCGAAGCGCCGCTCGAGTTCCAGCATCAGCTCCACCCGCTCGAGCGAGCTGAGACCGAGCTGATCGAGCGTCGTCTCGGGCCCGAGCGGGCGCGCGCCGGCGTAGCGCGCGAGCACGCTGCGCACGCCGGCCTCCTTCGTCCCCGCGGCGTGCGGGGCGGCGCCGGTTGTGACCCAGTGCCTGATTTCGCCCCGCTTCAGCTTCCGCGTGCCCTCGGTGCGCGGCAGGTCGCCTGCCGTCCATACCGAGAACCCGCGGATCTTCTGGTGGTCCTCGAGCCGTGCGTTGGCGCGGCGGACGATCTCCTCCGGATCTGCGCCGTTCTCCGGAACCAGCACGGCGTGCACGCGCTCTTCTCCGCCGTGAGATGCGCCCACCACCGCGGAGTCCCGCACTCCCGGCTGCTCGTTGACCACACGCTCCACGTCCTCGGGAAAGACGTTCAGCCCCGCGGGCGTGACGATCATCTCTTTCTTGCGCCCGCGGATGTAGAGCCGCCCGCTTTCATCCATGAAACCGATATCGCCGGTGTGCAGCCAGCCGTCGTCCAACACCTGCGCCGCCGCGCCGGGCGCGCCGAGATAGCCGGCGGTGACGTTCTCGCCGCGCACGAGGATCTCCCCATCCCCGGCGACCTTGACCTCGACA
>JACOTZ010000362.1 GCA_016178155.1 Acidobacteriota bacterium | reverse complement strand
TGAGTACAAACTGCAAGCCGGCTGGCATGCGCGCTTGGCGGAGGACCTCGAGCGATTGCCCATGAAACGGATGATGCGGGCGGGTGATGGTGACTCGTTCGGGAAGGTGCTGATGATGGGTAGTGTGTGGTGGTGTGCTTGGGTAGAGTACATCATGAGCAAGGCTCGCGTTATCCGGATTCAGGTGCCCGATAGCGCTAATGCCTTTCGGATCTTCGAGACCCTCAACGACCGCGGCCTGAAGCTGGCCTTGTCCGATCTCTTGAAGAATTACCTGTTTCATCAGTCCGGCGACCGGATTAGCGAGGCTCAGAAGAACTGGGTGGCGATGGCCAGCGTGGTGGAAGCGGCGGATGATGAGGGGCTCATCGTTGATTTCATCCGCCATCTTTGGTGCTCCCAGTACGGAGTCACGCGGGAGAAAGAGCTCTACGACCGCATCAAGGAAAAGATCACGAGCAAGCAGAAGGCGATTGATATCTCCAACACCCTTGCCAACTCTGCGCGAACCTACGCCGCCATTGTCAACACTGACAGCGAGCTGTGGGTATCGTATGGCAGCGAGGCGCGCGGTTACATGGCGACCCTGAACCTGCTCGGGATGACCCAGATCAGGCCGCTCATATTGGCCATCCTTCAGCAGTTCACGCCGGCGGAAGTGAAAAAGTCACTCCGGCTGTTTGTTTCCTGGGCGGTGAGATTCGTGGTGGTCGGCGGGGTGGGCGGCGGCACTTTGGAAAACCACTATTCCACTCGGGCCTCAGCGGTCATCGGTGGCGCAATCAAAACCGCCAGCGCGCTGCTCAAGGAAATGCGGCCAATCGTGCCCAGTGAAATCGACTTCGAGAATGCCTTCTCCGTCGCCACGGTGTCGCGACATCCCCATGCCCGATATTACTTGCGTGTGCTCGAACGCCAAGAGGCGGGCGAGGACGAACCGGAGTTCGTCCCGAACACGAGCGAAGAGGCAATTACCCTGGAACACGTGTTGCCCCAAAACCCGGATAAGGACTGGAAACACGTTGACCAGGAGACCGCCAACCGGTTCTACAAGCGGATCGGCAATCTGGCGCTGATGAAGAAAAGTGAATGAGGCTGGGGGGAATGCCAAGTTCTCGGAGAAAGCAAAGCTGTACGGCAAATCGGAATTCAAGCTTACGGCTGGATTGAGCGCGTTCGCCGAAAAGGGACAATGGACCACCGGCGCGATTGACGCGCGCCAGAAGGTGCTGGCCACGTTGGCGGTCCAAGCGTGGCCGAACAAGGTCCTGTGATGACCTGTCCCAGAAACGGCACCGCGATGACTCAGAAAGGCCGAAGGTAGGCGATGTCGATAGAGCAGAACTACGGCGTGAAGTTCGTGGCGGCGCTTGCGCTCCGGGAAAAGCAGATCCAGCAGAACTACCGCCCCATCATTGCCGTGCATAAGTGGTTCGCCCGCCGGCCCGGCACGTTGTTCCGGGCTCTGCTGCTTTCCGAGTTCGGCGACAAGTCCGTCGAAGAGACGTACTACCGCACCCACAGCTTTGAGGGAGTCACGATCGCCGACCCGTTCATGGGCGGGGGCACGCCGCTGCTTGAGGCAAACCGTATCGGCTGCAATGTCATTGGGACGGACATCAACCCGATGGCTGCCTGGGTAGTACGTGAGGAAATCGAGGCAATCGATCTCCGGGCGTATACAAGAAAAGCCGAGAGTCTGCTCGACCAGCTATCCCAAAAGATAGGTCACCTCTACAAAACTCGGTGCCCAATCACCGGGCGAAAAGATGCAGATGTCAAGTACTTCCTCTGGGTCAAAACGGGGAACTGCCAGAAATGCCAGAGAGAGTTTGATCTCTTTCCGGGCTATGTGCTGGCCGAGAACGCGCGCCATCCTTCGTATGTATTAGTCTGCTCGGCCTGCGGTGATCTTAACGAAGTAGACGACCCCCGCCATCCCGGTACCTGCCGTTGCGGGACGCCCCTGACCACGGAAGGGCCCGTGCACAGGAACAAGTGCGCTTGTCCGCATTGCGGGCACATCAACTCCTCTCCCTTTTCACGGCGACGGCCCACCGTCACATCGGCTGTTCGCGATGGAGTACTACAATCCCGACCTCAAAGACAGGCCGGGGCGCCTGTTCAAGAAACCGGATCGGGATGATCTGGCAAGAGTCAAAGGAGCGGAAGGCGCTTGGAAGAGTCTGTCACCCTCCTTCATGCCAGAAGACGCGATTCCCGAAGGCGACGAATCTTCCCGACCGCGCCGCTGGGGTTACGAGCGTTTTAGGGATCTCTTTAGTGCACGCCAGCTTCTCGGCCTAGAAACCAGCGCCCGCATTATTGGCCGGGTGAAGGACCTCCGGCTGCGCCGCGCGCTGGCAACGAATTTCTCGGACTTGTTGCGGTACCAGAACATGCTGTGCCGCTATGACATGATGGCGCTCAAGTCGCTTGACATTTTCTCTATCCACGGCTTCCCGGTGTCTTATGTTCAGGTGGAATCCAATCTCCTGGGTATCCGGAATGGCAACGCCCTTCCGGTTGGCTCCGGGGGCTGGGTCAACATCATCGAGAAGTACACGAAAGCCAAGCGCTATTGCACGGAACCCTTCGAAGTCGCCTTCAGAGGCAAGACGAAAATCACGGTTCCCATGCGGGGCGAGTGGATTGGTGAGCGAAACCCTGAACGCCCGGAAGCGGCTGAGCGGCGAATCGATATCCGTTGCGCCTCAGCGACTGATGTCACCTTGCCGCCATCGAGCCTCGACGCCGTGCTGACTGACCCGCCGTATTTCGGCATGGTGCAGTACGGCGAGCTCATGCATTTCTGCTACGTGTGGCTCCGGAAGCTCATGGGAGAGAATTTCCCTGGGCTTGAGCTCGTGACCACTAGGCACGCGGACGAACTCACAGGAAATGAGACTGCGGAACGCGGCCTTGAACATTTTGCCGAAGGCCTCGCGAACGTGTACGGGCGCATGGCGCGGGCGCTCAGGCCGGGCGCTCCGCTCGTGTTCACCTATCACCATAACCAGCAGGACGCGTATCTGGCCGTTGGCATGGCAATTCTCGATGCTGGACTAACCTGCTCGGCCTCGTTGCCGTGTCCGGCTGAGATGGGTGGATCAATCCACATTCACGGAACCGGGTCGTCCATCCTCGACACCGTTTTCGTCTGCCGCCAAAGCGGCACAACACCGCGAGCCTCGTTGTTCACAGACGCCGCAGGCCTCGCTGAGATCATGTCAGCCGAAGTGGCGGATCTGTGCGCGGCCGGCATGAAACCGACCTCTGGCGATATTCGCTGCATGGCTCTCGGACACATTACCCGCATGGCCATCTGGCGGTTGAAACCGGCTTGGAATCCCAAACTTGCCACCACCGAGAAGTTCGCCATCTTTCGCAAAACCATGAATGGAATCGCGACCGCAGACGCTCTACAGAAGAGACTTGAAAAGACGGAAGCGCCGGTGCCAGCGGTAGTCGGCAGTCTCTTTGCCCAGGACGAAACGAGGAATTTTGCCGATGCCGTTGCGTTTTGAGGCGAACTACACTGACCCCACCCTTGCCTTCGAACCTCTCGTAGATGAGGTGTTCGCTGAACTCAAGTCGAGCTTTGTCGAAATGCCAAGGGGCGACGGCTTTATCGACTATCCCACGTTTGAGGGAGGTTACCAGGAGCTGAAGCGCTCAACGGAAGCCTTCGTTAACATTACGAATTCGACCATTGAGCCGGCGGTGGAAGCGGCGCCGATAGCGTTCATCGTGTTCCGGGCCATCTTGGGCTTTACGCCGCCCGAGTGGGCCTACTTGACCACGGAAATGACCGGCGTAACAGTCGACCAAGGAGCGGCCCGAACCATCGATCGCAACATGCGCGTGCAACCGCTCAGGCAGCGCCCGCTGGGAACGACGCTAACCGATCAGCGCATCAGGGCGATGATTGATGCCGGTGTGAAGACGCTCCTTGCCGGATCGAACACCGAAGTTCCAACGGTACTTCACCGGCTCGACAAGGCCGACACGAAAGAAGGGATCAAGAGCCTGCAGCCGGCTGCAGATCTCGGCGTCCCGTATGCGGTGCTTCTCTATGAGCGGTTCCTGGGGCGGCCATTCGCCTCGCACAGGGATTCGGTCAGCGAGCTTGTGGGCGAGGTCGTAAGGCGCTATCAAAGACGTGCTCTCGGCCGCAAAGGTGAGCTTTCGGGAGTCAAAGCGCGCAGAGCGGATTACCGGATTTGACCAAGCCCCCGACTTTATCATCCCGGACGAATTCAATCCTGTCGCGTTGATTGAGGCGAAGCTGACTGAGGACGACGGTACGGCCCGGGACAAGGTGGCACGGGTCCAGCGCCTGCGCGCACTGCGGGATCAAACGGGCCATGAGTACGATGTGATTGCCTGCATCGCCGGCCGGGGCTTCAAGGTCAGGCGCGAAGACATGCGTCGGCTGCTTCAGGCAACCGATGGCAAGGTCTTCACGCTCTCGACCATGCACCTACTCATCGACCAGACTCGGATTCGCGAGTACCGATCACGATGAAAGAGGGGCTGCGGTCCAGGGGACGACATGAGGGCTTGGCAGTCGGTGACAACTCAATCTCGGCGGGTGAGAGGTACAGTCGAATCGCTTCCTCGATCCCGCGCCTCGCTTCCTCTTCCGTCTCGCCGGCCGAAGCGCACCCGGGCAACTCCGGACAGACGGCGGAGTAGCTTTCAACTTCCGGGTCATACTCCAGGACCACGCGGAACCTCATAGTTGCAGTATAGCGCCAACCCCCTCCCGGTCCTTCTTTGCGGCCTCCGACCCAATGTAGATGGATTTTGTAGCGCCCGGCGCCTCCGGGCTCAACGAGGTTCAACAACCTCCAACCGGATGCCCGTATCCGCTTGAAACCTAAGCACCTGAAAACACGGTATCTTCACCGGAGGACGTAATCCTACGCGAAACAAGAGGCTCTTGCAAAATTCCTGGGTAGCGGTTGCGGTTCAAGCCGGTTCAGTCGAAGTCGAGGAGGCGAGTTTCGCCAACCACTGGGCGCCGGCGGCAGTTCAGGAGAGGTTATGCCGGAGGCGAGGAGAGGACAATCGGGCTAAAACATTTCCGATGAGATTTGTTTGAAAGCAGGGCTCCATTGCTGTAACCTGAAGTTTCAACGCCACAAGCCACTCCAACAGAGCCCTTATGCAGCTTACACCGCGCGCCCGACTGATGCAATTCAGCCATCTCCTGCAGGCCGACCTGTTCCCCACGATCGAAGCCGCACTGGGGCCGCTCAGCAGCCAGGCGCGGCGGCTGAGTTCGGTATTGGCCATGATTTCGCTGTCACGCTTCCTCCCGGATATGCGCGGGGGCAAGGGGCGGCCGCGCGAAGACCGGCAGGCGCTGGCGCGCGCCTTTCTGGCCAAGGCCGTGTACGGGTTGGCTCACACCCGGCAATTGCTCGATCGTCTGGCGGCCGATGCCCAACTGCGCCGGCTGTGCGGCTGGCAGTCGAGCGCGCAGGTGCCGCATGAGTCCACCTTCTCGCGCGCCTTCGCTGCGTTCGCCGCTTCCGAGTTGCCGCAGCGCATCCATGAAACGCTGGTGCGGGAGAGCCAGCGGGACCGCCTCATCGGACATATCGCGCGCGACGCCACCGCCATCCCGGCGCGCGAGCGTTTCCCCACGCCGCCGAAGAAGAAGAAGCGCCGCAAATATCAGCGACGCCCCAAACGCGCACGCGCCGCCGAGCGTGGCAGCCGCATCGAGCGCCAGCGCCAGATGTCGCTCTCGGCCATGCTGGCCGAGTTGCCCCGCCACTGCGATATCGGAGGCAAGAAGAACAGTAAAGGACATGCCGCTTATGATGCGCGCGCCATTCACGAACACAGTCAGTCGCTCGGCCATGTTCCGATCATCAGCCCCGTCCAGCGGCATTCCGCGCCCAAGTCGGTGACCACTCAACCCAAATTGCCGCGGCAGCTCAGTTGGGCCGAGCAGGACCCCATGCGGGAACGCTCGATGTCGGAACGCGTCAACGCACGCCTCAAGGACGAGTCTGACGGTAAGCCGCAAGGTACTGCGAGCCTACCATGCGTGCCGGGACCAGCACCTCGGGACGCGGCCACTTCATAGTCCCTGCCATCCGACCGGCGGCACGTCGCGGTCACCGCGCGCCGCTGATTTCCGTCGTAATTGAACTTGATGATGGCAACCGGCTGGCCGACCACCAGCCCGGCGCAGGGCAGCCAGATGTTCTTTTGCAGTGCCTGCTGGAAGTTCCAGATTCGCTCACCATCGTCGTGTGCTTCAACCGTTAGCTCGTCGATGATTTCGTTCAGAGAGGCCGAATCCAACTGTTTCGCCTTCCTCATGAATTGTCTCCCCCGTGCCGCTCGCCCCAACGCGCCTTGGCGCGCTCCAGAAACCCAGGCCGATCCGTGTGTTTTGCGCCGGCAGCCAACGCCTGAAATCCGTTGATGAAGCCGGTCTTGCGGTAATGCAGGGCGGACACCTGGCGCACGGTGTTCTCCCACTCGACGCTCAACCCGGCCTTCTGATAACAATCTCTGGCGCGCTCGAAATTCGAGAGCGCGGCGTCGTAGTATTTGCTCTTCTTGGCGTCTACGATGCGCATCCCCTGGGCGCGCCAAAGGCGGGCGGCAAGGTTCGGATGACTCTTCTCCAACCGTTTCGCCGCCGGCTCGGTGGCGTAGTGGCTTACGTTTTGGAGAGCTTTATCCGGCGAGCCGCGCACCAGTTCCGCCAGGCGATCCATTTCTCTGGTCTCCATGAACAATTCCAGCAGCGAGTGGAGGTCTGCTCCCTTGGCGGCATTCAGAGCCTTTTCATGCCACTCCCTGCGCTCGGCCTTGGGCACGAACTTCATGAGATCGTCATAGGTGAACTCCGAAGGGTGCTCCCGAAACTCAGCCCAAGCCGCTTCCAGCGCTTCGTTCTGTCGGCCGAGCCTGGTCAGCAATTCGCGGTGGAGCTTGTCCAGATCGTATCCGGCCGTAGACCGAAACTGTTTCTCCCGGTCGAAGGCGCGCCCACGCTCGACCCAGGCCAGCGACTCATCCGGCTTCCGCGCAGCAAGCAGTTTGGCCACAGCCAGGCAGTCCTCCGGCCTGATCCCGGTCTCCTCAGCCAGCGCGATGTAAGCCGCGATATTCCGTTGCGCGATGTAGATCGCGCGCAGGATTTCGGCGCCACGCCTATACGGCCAACTGGATGGATCCGCCGAGGCATCCCCAAACCGCGCTCGAATTCGCTTCTCGAACGCCGCCAGTCCTGCTTTGTCGAAGGCCGCCGCAGCATCCTTCTCGATTTCATAGCAGAAAGCGTAGGGGTCGTCGTCCATCCAGGCGAGCAGTGTGGAAGCGGTTTTGTCCGGGTCGGCGTCCGAGGCCTGCCGGGCTTTGATCCACCCGCAGACAAGTTCCTGCGCGAACCGTCCGAAGCTGCCGCTCGAATCATCGAGTTCATCGGCCTTCGCGTGGCATCCTGCCAGGAAGGTTTCGTACAGCGCGACGGCGCGCACGGGCTCGGTCGTGATGAGCTTATCGATCGTGGCGGCGACCTGATCGAGGCCGCTCACGAACGAGAAAGATTCGCCGTCACGAATGAATGCTCCGGGGCAGAGCGCACGTTCAATCTCCCGCTCGATCGGGTCTGCCTTGCTGGAAGGTCCTCTTTTCCTCACCTCGCCGCCTCATTCTCCGACTCTGCTGCGATGATGCCGGCGACCTGCTCCCTCAAAACTGGGCAACGGTTCCTCGCGGCTCGCCAGACTTCGTCCCAATCGATGCCGAAATATGCATGAATCAAGATGTTGCGGAGGGCGACGATCTGAGGCCATGGCACTTCGGGATGGCGGTTCCTCAGCCCCTCGGAAAGGCGCGCCACGGCCTCGCCGATGATGGCGAGCTTCTGAACTACGGCGCTTCGCATCATCTCGGACTTCTGAAACGCCTCGAAGTCGGCGCCAGCTATGAACTCACCGATGTGATCCGTAGCCTCGATGATGTCGCTCAGATAGAGGTCGTCACGCCGCATACAGGAGCCGCGCCTCTTCGAGCACGGAAGCCTGGATCAGCGGCTTCAAGCCATTCTTCGACACCAGGTCGACTTTCCGCCCGAGAAGATGGGCCAAGTCCAACGTTAAGCCCGCGTGGTCGATCAGATCGACCTCTGCATCCGGCAGGAACTCGACAAGCAAGTCGATGTCGCTGTCGGGGCGCATTTCGCCGCGGGCGGCTGATCCGAAAACCGAGAGTTCCCGGACGCGGTACCGCCGGCAGAGTTCCGCCAGCGCGGTTTCATCGACCCGCGCGTCACCAAGCTGGAGTGTGCGGCCCATGTGATCTCATTCATTATGCCTGACTTCTTCGAGGTCGGCCACGGGTTCTCGACATGAAGATGAACGTGCGGGTCGGCCAGATCGCGGGTCGATCAGACGGGAGTCCCGTGCGGCGTAGCTCGGATGGGATCCTCTCGTTCCGCGGCCCAGGAAGGAGCGTTGCAGCATCAGCTCGGACGAGTCATCTTGGAGTTCGACGGGGAGGTGGCCGGTCGCGCCGCCAATCAAGCCACCGCTGCGAGGCTATCAGGGAGATGCTCAATAATCGTAGCCGTGTGCCGGACGGCTTTCCGCCCTACCAAATCTAGTCCTCGGCGACTCGCGCGTTGCCGGAGTGAAACATGGCATGCCGGTCCGCCATGCAACGTTTTGGGTTGCCGGATGTGGACCTCACGGCAATCGGAAATCTCCATCCCGGGTGAGGTGCGGGCGGCCGGCTTTGAAGTGATCGTAGGGCCCCGTTTTGAGGTGATCATCTGATCATCCCCGGTACCGCCCCACGGCGGCCAACGCATCGTGAACTCAGTATGATGCCTCGCCACGTTGCTGTATACTCCTCGACGTGCCTGGATACAAAGGGGTTCTTGACCCATCTCGGACAGCCGTCGACCATTCGCGGGAAGGGGACGGTGTCGACGACGTGAGAGCTTGCCTATTTCTTGCCTATTCTGTGCACCCAGAGCCGGCATCGAGGGGCAACCGAAAGCAACCCAAGGCAAGTCGCAAACTCATGCTGGAAAGGAAGTTAAGCTCAACGACAAGCTCGACGGGGCGCAATCGTGGGGGTGGCGTCCTCATCCGGGCGCTTTGGACATTGAGGCCTGCTGAAGCTGGGCATTCCCTCGACTATGCCGACCGACGAATCGGAACAAAACGGATCTCGACTCTCTGATTCAACGCGCCCGCGATCCTGCGCAGCATTGCCAGGGAGTGGCCTTCGTAATCCGCGTCCTCAAGACGGCAGATGACCGATGCCGTGGTCTCTATGAGCCTGGCAAGCTGAGTCTGGGTCAGGTTCGCCGCCGTCCTCAGCTCGTGGATCTTGCGAGCAATCTCCTCGTTCGCACGCGCCTCTTCCAGGTTCTTCAACCGGGCCGGCTTGCCTTCATAGAACCTGCGGTGAAGGATCTCCACCGCGTCAATGGTGGGTTTCGCTCTCTTAGCCATGTCAAGCCTCCTCGTAACTGTGCCTCGGCGGATTCGCCTCAAACTGCTTCTTGCGCTCTACGGCGCGATCGATCTCCTTCGGCGCGACCGCCCGCTCTTTCACAAGGCCGTGCGAGACCACCGCCGCGACTGCCCCGTGGAAGAAGTAGAGTATCCGGTGATTAACTCCTCGAAGGCTGACGCGCAGTTCGTAAATCCCGTCGCGCAAGAAGTCCGCTTCGGGACGCCGCAGTTCGTGGCCCATCTCGCGCAGCCGCTCCAACCGGAGGTAGCACTTGTCCTGTGTTTTCGATGGCAAATCGTTGAACCACTCCACGAACGGGCATGAACCGTCTTCCTCCCGGTAGAGGACGACTCTGGTCTTAGGCACTCGATCCCAGTCTATTCGCAATGTTGCGAAAGCGCAACTCGCTGCTCAGGGCATGCCTGCCGATAACAGCAAAGGACACGGCAACCTGGAAAACCACCCGTCCGCATATGACGTTTACCGGAAGTTGTTGAAGAACATCACTCTTAGACGTCTCTCCCCATCGCTGAAATGGCCCAAATTTCCTTCGTGTAGCGCTCGGGGAGCCAATTTATTTTCCTTCAACGTTTTCCCCGCCGGTCGTTGACGGCATCGCCGCGCCGGAACTCCGCAACTGGCCGACGTTTCGCGCGTTCCCCGTCTCTCCGTTTCGTCCGCGTCCTTCTTGAACCGCCAGCCACGCCCGCCTCCAACGTTTACCGAAGGCCGTTTCTCCACGTCTCCAGTTCCGTCCCGGCTTTTGGTTAACCCGCGAGAGAAATTGTCCGATCCGAGCCGGACACTTTTCCAGCGGACCGCGTATATAGTTAACGGAAGCCCACCAGACAGCGCTTCGACCGCAAAGCGGAGATCGTTGTGGGTGGTCTCGATTAGGAGACCGCTCATGCCCGATCACGATCCGGCGCTTGACGACGCCATCCGCGAAATCGCTAATCTTCTCGCCACGGCCTACCTGCGCCTCCGGTTTCCGGAGCAGCCCAGCCAACTTGACTCTCCGGAGACGGAGAGCCCTCATGTGACTGCAGGTTAACGCCATGAGAGAAGAGACGATCAACACCACCGCGATGCGGGAGCAAATTGAAGGGCTGCGCCACATGACCGTGGGCCAGCTCAAGTACAAGTACCTCGAGGTCTTCGGCGAGGAGAGCCGTTCCAATCACAAGCAGTTCCTATTTCGGCGAATCGCGTGGCGCATCCAGGCGAACGTAGAGGGTGGCCTCTCCGAACGCGCCCGCCGCCGTGCACTTGAAATTGCCAACGACGCCGACCTCCGCATCCGCGCGCCAAAAAACTTCCTGAAGGAAGCTCTGGACGAAACGCGTACCGTCGAGTCGCGCGTCTCGTTGTTGTGGACACTGACGCCCAACTCACCCAGTACATTGCTGGCATGTGGCCGCATCTGGACGAACACGCCCGCCGCTTGGTGGCCGCCAGCAAAGTTGTGGAACTCGGTTATGGGGGTATTTCGCGGGTCAGCCGCGCCTGTGGCCTGTCGCGTGTGACGTTGACCAAGGGGGTTGAGGAATTGCAGGCCCCGCCGCTATCCCCGGGCCGAATTCGCCACGAGGGCGGCGGACGACACGCCTTGACGATCAACGATCCGGGCCTGGCGCCCGCCTTGGACGGCATGGTCGAGCCTACGGCGCGTGGTGACCCGCAGTCGCCTCTGCGCTGGACTTGCAAGAGCGCCCGCACGCTGGCGGCGGAACTGACGGCCCGGCAGCACCCGGTCAGCCACACCAAGGTCACCCAACTCCTACGCGAGGGTGGCTACAGCCTGCAAGGCAACCGCAAGACCGAGGAGGGGGACGATCATCCCGATCGCGATGCGCAGTTCCGGCATATCAACCGCGCCGTGAAGGGCGCTTTGCGGGCGGGCGAGCCCGTCATTTCCGTGGACACGAAGAAGAAGGAATTAATCGGCAACTACCAGAACCAGGGCCGCCAGTGGCGCGAAACGGGGACGGCGGACAAGGTCCAGGGGCATGATTTTCCCGGTCCCGAGGTGCCCCGCGCCTATCCTTACGGGATCTACGACCTGGGGCGCAATGCCGGCTTCGTCAACGTGGGCACGGACCACGACACGGGCGCGTTCGCGGTGGCTTCGATCCGCGGCTGGTGGCGCGCCGAGGGCCGCCGCCTCTATCTGCGCGCGCGTCGACTGCTGATCACCGCCGATGGCGGTGGCAGCAACGGCTGGCGCCTGCGGCTGTGGAAATGGGAGTTGCAGCGCCTGGCCGACCAGACGGGGCTGACGCTGGCAGTCTGCCATTTCCCGCCGGGCACGAGCAAATGGAACAAGGTGGAGCACCGGTTGTTTTCCTTCATCTCGTCCAACTGGCGCGGTGAGCCGCTGCGCGATTACGAGACGGTGGTGCGACTGATCGCTGGGACGACGACGGCCAAGGGTCTAAAAGTGACTTGCCGCCTGGATCACCGCAAGTACCCGGTTGGCCGCAAGATCACGGATCAAGAATTTGCCCATGTCAATCTGAGGCCCGACAGATTCCACGGTGAATGGAACTAC
>JACOTZ010000084.1 GCA_016178155.1 Acidobacteriota bacterium | reverse complement strand
GCCGGTAACGACAGAGGCGCTGAAGTCCTTCCTCTCCTCCGCCCGCGCAACCGAGGCCTCGGTCGGCGCCAGATTGTCGGCATGAACCAGGTACGGCAGATCGGGCTTCGGGGGCCGGGGGCCGGTATACTTTTCGGCGGCCCAGCCGCTGGCGGTGGAGCTAATGATCATCAAAAGAGCAGCAAGTGCGCGCATAAGGTCTTTATAACGGACGGACCGGACGGTTCAGTTGTTTCAACCGGCCGAAGCGGGCTGCTCGCGCCCGTCGACGCGGGCCAGGAGCCGGTCTAACTCCTGGTCCTGTACGGGTTTCGACAGGAGGAAGGCCTCAGTACCCTGAAATACACGCGAGGTATCGGTGTCCCGGCCTTCGGTCACGAGCGCGAAGGCCCCGATGGAGCTGCGCACGCGCTGGTACAGGTCAACCCAGCTCAAACCAGGCAGGCGCACCGCGCAGAAGACGGCATCAAAGCGAAACCGCTGCACCATGTCGATGGCTTCTTCGGCTGACCCCAGCGGGAGGACGCGATGGCCGCGCTCGCTGAGCAGGGAGAGCAGCCGGCGCTGAGGTCCCTGGTCGGGCTCCACCACGATCACCGTGAGCCGCCGGCCGGGACGGTGCTCGGGACGCGCATCGCCGTTCGCCTCGGCGGCCTCGGCGTAAGGCAATTCCACTTCGAAGCGCGACCCGGAGGGCAGTCCCCGCAGCAGGCGGATTCGGCCTCCGTGGCTTTGAGCGATGCTCTGGCACACCTGCAACCCGAATGCCTCCTTGCCGGATTCGCCAAAGGGATCCGAGTCCTGCGGGTAAGCATGGCGGTCAGTGAAATCGATCGTGATCAGTGCGTGATTCGGCAATCTTCGACTGCCGAGCACGATCGCCTTGTCTTTCTCTTCCGTCAGCGACTGCTCGGCGTGGACCAGCAGGTTGAGCATCATCTGCTCGATCTGGGTGCGCCCGCCCATCACCATCAGCGGGCTCGATGCCAACAGGTTGCGCGCCTGGATTCCCTTGACGTCCCACTCGCGCTGGCGGAATCCGACGAGGCCGTGCGCCACCTGGTGCAGGTCGATCGGGCTGGCCTCGTTCTGGTCTCCCTCGGTGAACGAAACCAGATGGTTGATGATTTCCGAACCGCGGCGCGCCTCGAAGGCGATCGCCTGAAGCTGCGTGATATGACGATCCTCGAGCGGCTTATCCAACAACTCATTCGCCAGCCGTGAAATCGATTCCAGGGGGCCGTTGAGCTCATTGGCGACGCCCGAGATGAGTTGGCCCGCCGCCGCCGTTTTCTCGCTCCGCATGAGCTGCTCGCGCATCGAGTGCTGCTCCTGCAGTTTCAGCGAGATAGCCACCTGATTCGCCAGGTGCTGCACGGCAGCCTGTTCGCCCGCGTTGCTCTCGCGCGGCGCTGGGTACTCGATTGAGAGGACGCCCATGGGATGTTCCAGCGATTGCACCAGCAGCGGTGCGAGGACCGCCGAACGTGCCCGCTCGGGCCGGTCCGCGGGCTTCATCAACGGGCTGCGGCGGAGATCGGGAACGCTGAACAGCGCCTGATTGCGATAGCAGAGCACGATGGCGAACGGCAGAGGTCCGAGCGGCGCCTCTGTCGAGATCGACTCCGGCTCGGGATCCTGGGGTTGGGGAACGCGATCGAGCGCATTCGTGGTTCGGTTGTACAGATATAACCGCGCAGAGCAGCCTGTCAACACTGATGGCAGGGTAGCGGCAAGGCGCTTGGCGATTTCCGACGGGTTTTGCGCCGAGACCACCTCTTCGGCAAGCGCCATGAGAACGCGCAGGCCCCGCTGCTGTCTCGCCATCAGGCGCTCGCGGTACCACCAGGCGACCAGGGCGAGCGCCGTCGTGAGCAGCGCAAAGAACAGCAACTCCTGACCCAGTTGCCACCCGCGCTCGATGAAGGTCACGCCGCGACCCTCGCCTTCGACTGGGCACCACCTAGCATGCGAAAGAGGGTTGACTATACCACTTCACGGGCCCGATTGCCACCACCGGGTTGTGGACCCGGGAGACCGGTTTCCTTCAGCAGGCCGCCAAGCCACGCCTCCAGCCGCGAATCCAGGAAGTCCCGCATAATGAGATCGACGCCGGCGAGCACGTCCAATGTCGTGGCCAGACCCACCACGCGCATGCCTGCGGAGCGTGCGGCCTGCACGCCGGTCGGGGAATCCTCAAAGACGATGCAGCAGGCCGGGTCGGCCCCGAGCGCCGACGCCACCGCCAGATAAATGTCCGGGTGCGGTTTGGGCCGGGTCACCCGGCTGCCATCAATCACCGCCTGAAACAGAGGCGCCAGCCCCGAGGCTTCCAGCACGAAATGCACGTTCGCCGATTCGGCATTGGAGGCCAGACCCATTGGCAGGTCGCGGTGCCGGTGCAGAAATTCTCGAATCCCCGGTACCATTCGATGGTAGATCTCCGGGCGCATGATCTTGCGATACAGCGCCTCCTTGGCGGACCCGTGGGCCCGCACGCCATCTTCGGCGAGCGCGGTGTCACGGAAGAACTCGCGCACGATCTCGTCGTTGTGTTTGCCGAGCATGCGCTGTCCAACATCGGGCACGTCGATGCCGTGGCTGGCCAGATATCGCCGCCATGCTTCCGTGTGGGTGGACGTTGAGTTGATGATCACCCCGTCCAAGTCGAGAATGAGTGCAACCACTGTAAACTATCGTACACGCGTAGCCGGCGGCTATCGGGCATTGCGTGGCGACTGCAGGTGAAGCCGGGACGGACGCAGCAGTACACTCTGAGGCGAGCCGCGGCGGTGATGGAGCGGTCTCGCAGCCGAACGACGGGTTGTGCGCGTGCGGCTCGGAGTCAGCGGGGCCTCTCCCCAAGCCTCCGCGGAGCGCTGGTGAAACATTGCGGCTAGCCTTTGGCCGCCTTGGCGGCAGAGGCGCCGGCGGGCAGACTGAAGCAGAATGTGCTCCCGCGCCCGGGTGTGGACTCCACCCAAATCCGGCCGTGATGGCGCTCTATGATCTTCTTGCACAGCGCCAGCCCTATCCCGGTGCCCGGAACGTTCTGCCCGTGCAGCCGTTTGAATACGCCAAAGATCCGCTCGTGATGTTCGGCACGGATGCCGATACCGTTGTCCGTAACACGAAACGTGCAGGCGTCCTCTTCCGGGTGCGCGCTGATGTGCACCTGCGGCGGTTCGCCCGGCTTCGCGTATTTCATGGCGTTCTCGAGCAGGTTCTGAAAGACCTGCAGGAGTTGGACGTCACTGGCCATCACCCATGGCAGTGGATCGTTGGTGATGGTCGCTTTGGCGGCCTCGATCGATGACTCCAGGTTCTTGCGCGCCCAGCCGAGAGCTTCCTCAGCGCTGATCCACCGCTGGGGAGCATCACGATCGATCACGCGTGACAGCGCCAGCAGTCCGGTGATGAGGGCGTTCATACGGCAGACACCCGCGGTGATGTAGCCGAGGAACTCCCGTCCGTCCTCATCGAGCCGGTCCGGATATCGTGCCTTCAGGATCTGCGCGTAGCTGCTGATATTCCGCAGCGGCTCCTGCAGATCGTGACTGGCGACGTATGCGAACTCCTGCAGGTCTGCGTTGCTGCGGGCGAGGGCTTCGGCCTGCTGCGTGAGCGCTTCCTCGATCTTCTTCCGATCGGTGATGTCGGCCGCCACGCCGACGACGCTGCGCAGCCGGCCAGATGAATCGAAGATGGGGAAACTCCGGTCATGGATCCAGCGGGTGGCGCCGTCGGGACGCGTGATCCGGTAATCCTCGACCGTAGGCTGGCCTCCGCGTTGCCGTTCGACAGCGGCCTCGACGCGTGGGCGGTCGGCGGGATGGATGCTATCGAGGAACGAACGTGGCTGCGCGTACAGGCTGCGGCACGGCACTCCCCAGATGGTCTCGTAGGCGGGGCTGATGTAGTGCACGCGACCGGCCGCGGCGTCGGTGATGTAGAAGACATCGCGGATGGATTCCGCGAGTTGGCGGAAGCGCTGCTCGGAGACGGCGAGTTGCTCCTGGGCCTGGGCGCGTTCTTCCACTTCCCTTTGCAGCGCCTCGTTGGCTCGTGTGAGCTCGATGGTTCGTTCCTGAACGCGCTTTTCCAGTTCTTCGTTGGCCGCGCGCAGAAGGGCTTCACGCTGCCTCCGTCCGGCTGCGACGCGGCTGACCAGCAGCGATACGAGCATCGTCAGTGCGAGCCTGTTTGGGTCGACCCTGGCGGGACTGAAATTCGGAAACAATAGCCAGGGCGCCGCAAAAAAGGTGAGCGCACAGGCGAAGATACCGCCGGCATATCCGCCCCACCAGGCGGCAGCCATGATTGCAAACAGGAAGGAATACGCGACCGCGGGGTTCGGCCGCATCCAGGTGCTGATTTGGAGGATTGCAACCGTCGTCAGCACGGCCGCGACCACGCAGGCCAAGGCAACCGCGCAGCCGACAAGGAGGGCGGAGATGAGAACAACCTTGCAAACACTCCCAAGATTCTACTCCGCCTCTCCGCCCGTGTGAGATATTTCGCCAGGAAGCTAGTTCTAAGCCGGCGTGGCGACTCCCGGGCGGTCGGCTGCCGCAGTGTCACCGCGCGCGATGCATGATGGTGCCCGCGCCGAACCAGCCAGAAGAACGCCGGCGGCCCGTTTCATGGCACGAGCCGGCGCGGCAGAGAGCGTCCTATCTCACTATTTTGTGGTAGCGAAGAATCTCGAGCACGCGGCCCAGCGGGAGGGCCTCGACGGTGCGGCCGTTTGAGGTCACGGTCGCCGCCCGGAAGAGCGAGTTGTACACGGCCTCCTCGGTTGCTTCGGCGACAGCGATGAACAGAGGTGACATCTGGTCGTTGCCGAGCCGCGCGGCCGGCCGGCGGCTGGTCGAAAAGGCGATGGCGTAATCGCCGCTGCCGTTCGAGCCGGATGCGCCCGTGCGCGCCAAGCCGAAGAACGATCGCGCCGCCAGACGCTTCAAATTGCGCGCGCCGGCGGGCGCGTCGGTGGCCACCACAATCATGATGGAGCCGCCGCGCGCATCGGCCGCATCCGCGCGCAACTGGCGTCCAACCGGTATCCAACAACCTTGCAAACACTCCCAAGATTCTACTCCGCCTCTCCGCCCGTGTGAGATATTTCGCCAGGAAGCTAGTTCTAAGCCGGCGTGGCGACTCCCGGGCGGTCGGCTGCCGCAGTGTCACCGCGCGCGATGCATGATGGCGCTCCGCGCCGGCGCCGACCGCGCCTTCATCCACCGGGCCCGGCTTGGCGGAACGAAGGGCCGAGAGGACCTCCTCGCGGCCCAGGGGACGCGAGCGGATGTCGTTCAACCGGCTGTCATTTGTCTCACCGACCACGGGGTTAATCGACCGCACTTCTCCGTTTCCGGGAAGAGCGAGCACGTAGGAAATGACCGCGTCCGCCACGCGCGGGACGTTCAATGTCGAGGTCAACAGAATGGGGGCTTCGATTTCGCCGAGTTCCGCGACCTGTGTATAACCCGCCAGCTTGCCGAAGGCGTTGAACACATAAATCGCCGCCGGCACTTTCTCGCGGAACAGGTTGCCGGCATGCGGCAGGATTGCGGTTACCCCGGTGCAAATACTCGGCTCACGCACCAGCGTGGCGTGGCCCACCGCGACGCCGGGAACATCCGTGATCGCGTTCCAGGCTCCGGTCGGAAGCGTGCCCGTGACGATCCCTGCCTCGCGGGCGCGGGGACGGGACTGCGCCGCCAGGATGGCGGCCACCACCAGCAGAGCTACGGCAGTTCGCACTCCGAGAGTATACGGCAGCCCTTATTCGGGGTGGAATGTAACCACCCACTTCGAAGCGCCTTTGACGTACAGGCGCGCGCTTCGCCCGGCAACGGTGTCTGTTCCTTCCGCGCCGAGTCCGAGCACCTGCGGGTAGAAGCCCGGCGCGGACCCGATATCGCGGTAGCGAAGGATGCGGTCGGGGAAGGTCCAGCCGGCGGGATTCGAAAGGTCGGCGTTAAAGCTGACGTAGATTCCCTCCTGCGGCCACCAGGGTGCACAGCAGGTATAGTTGAGCAGAACAACGTATCGCTGGAGATGGGTGTTCCAGTGGATCGAGGGTCCCCAGAACGAATTTGCGTCCGCCTGCCCCCAGGCGGCGAAGGCCGGGAACACAGGCGTTACCCGCCCGCCGCGGCCCGGCTGATCCCAACCGCCCTCATAATACTTCCACACTTTGCCGTAGGGACTTGCCCGATCCTCGAACGCCATGCGGGCGATGGCCACGCCTTGCTGCGAGAGCGGGCCGCCGTAGCTGCCGAACAGGAAATAGAAATAACGCTGCTCGCGGTCGACGATAACGCTGAAGTCGCCGTGGCCGCCGGCGAAGAAGCCGTTCGCGGCGTCGCAGTCGGGCGGGTGTCCGGCCGAAAGCACGATGCCGAGATCGGTGAAGGTCTTGCCGGCGTCGAGGGAAACCAGGGCGCCGATCTTCGGCATGGTGAGCGCGGACGCCGGGCAGATGCCTCCGGGCTCATGGTGATACCAGGCGTACAGAGTGCCGTCGCTGTCCTGCCAAACGGACTCGATCCAGGCAGGATAGTGCTCCAGGCTGCGGTCGACGGTTACCCACTCTGCACCGCCCGCCCCGAGACTGAACTGATCTGAGCTGTTGCTGATCACCGATATACCAAAGGAGTTGATGAGGTTCAGGCGGCCGCCGCGCCAGAACGCGGGGCTGTTGCAATCGACCAACACCGGCATGTTGAGGATCGGCGCGGCCTGAACCTCGGCGCGTTGCGCGGCCAGCGGAGCGTAGCAGAACGCAAGCAGCGGCAGGAAGCGAGTCTTCATAAAGTGAAGGCGAACCGGGGCACACGTGTAGCGGACAGGACCGACCGTTTCTTCGATTTGCGGATCGATGAAAAAGGCGAGCAGCCGCAGCGGCAGACCCGCGCCCCTGGATGTCGTAGGAGAAGGCGTGCCACATGGCGGCGTGGTTACAGCGTTCGCTGTACGAGCTGAATGCTCATTCTGGCCTGCAACTGTAAAGGAGAATATACGCGGACACCGTCCGGGTACGCGATGGCAGGGGCGAACCCGCCGCGCCTCAATACAGGCTGGGCGCGTCCGCCGGCCGCGTCTTCCAGCGCCGGTGGATCCAGAGCCACTGGTCGGGGTGGTCGCGGATTACGGCCTCGATGATGGCGTGCAGCCGCTGCGTATCGGCGGTAACGTCGCCGGTTATCTCAATGGCGGGCCAGAAGCGCAGGACGTAGCGCTGTTCGTTCTCCGCCCAGAGAGCCAACCCCGGAATCACGGCAGCTCCGCTGCGGTGGGCGAGCTTGACGAAAGCGGTGTTGGCGCAAGCCGGGATTCCGAAAAAGTCGATGAAAACCCCTTCCTCAAGGCTGGTGTTCTGATCGATCAGGATGCCCACCGCCTGGTTGCGCGCGAGCGCCCGCAGGATGGGGCGGGCGGCCTCCTTCTTCGCGATGAGGTGGTTGCCGCTCAAGCTGCGGCGGCGCGCGACCAGCCGGTCGATCCAAGGGTTGTCGAGCGGCCGCACCACGATGTGCATGGGCTCGGCAAGGAGCGCATGGGCAAACGCGCTCAGCTCCCAGTTGCCGATGTGGGCAGTGGCAAACAGCACACCCTTACCGCGGCGCCGGGCCTCCTCGAAGTGCTCAAAGCCCTCGCAGCGGAGCCAGCGGTGAACGCTTTGCCTGTCGATGCCGGGGAAGCGCGCGAAGGTCAGCAGCAGGCGCGCGATCGACCGGAACACGCCGTCCACAATCGGGTCGGGATCGGCGCCGGGCAGCGCCATTCCGAGATTGCGGCAAGCGGTACGGCGAAGCCGCGGGACGGCCCGGTCGAGCAGGAGCGCGTAGCCGCGCGCGAGTTTCTCCGCGGCCGGGCGCGGCGAAAACCGGAGCGTCACAACGATCAGCAGGGCGCCGAGGTACTCGAGAAATCTCTTGAGGAACTCGCGCATGCCGAAGCCCCCGCGCTGCCCGCTGCCGATCTCCGGCACAGCCGGGTGGCGGCCGGCGGAGCGCCTGGCGCCAGCCAGAAACATGCGCCAGGCGGCGATACGGCTTATGCGCGCCGCGGTTGTGATGTTGCCTGGCTCGCTCACCGCCCGGTCAACCGGCATTTCTCACCTGGGCTCTACCGCGCCGCACTTGAAGGAGAGCCGCGGGCGGTCTTCCCGGCCCTGGCGTTGCGGCTCGCGGCAGCCGCCGGCGAAGGCGGCAGTGCGAAAGGCAGGCGGTCACTGGATCCAGCCGCCGCCGAGCACGCGATCGCCGTCGTAGAAGACCGCCGCCTGCCCCGGCGTGACGGCGCGCTGGGGCTCCTCGAAACGGACCTCGGCTGCGCGCTCCCCGGCCGGCGTAACGGTGGCGCCCGCGGGCGCGTGCCTGTTTCGGATCTTCACCTGGGCGCGCAACGGCGCCGATGGCGAGGCGATAGAGACCCAGTTGACATCGCGGGCGGTGAGGGTCGCGCGCAGCAGCTCGTCGCCGCGGCCGACGATCACGCGCTGCTCCGCCGGCTCGGTCGCGACCACGTAGAGCGGCTCACCCGCGGCGATGCCCAGCCTCTTGCGCTGTCCCACCGTGTAATGATGCACGCCGGCGTGCTCTCCGAGCACCCGGCCTTGGCGATCGGTGATGGGACCGCGGGCGGCGCTCGCCGGGATGCCCTGCTCGCGAAAGTACGCGTTGATGAAGGCGGCGTAGTCGCCGTTCGGAACGAAGCAGATCTCCTGCGAATCGCCCTTGTCGGCGACGGGAATGCCCATCTGGCGCGCCATCTCGCGGACCTGCGGCTTCGAGTATTCGCCGAGCGGAAACTCGGTGCGCGCAAGCTGCGCCTGCGTGAGACCCCAGAGGAAATACGTCTGGTCCTTGGCGAGATCAGCGCCGCGGCGCATTTCCCAACGGCCCGTCTCCACATTGTGCCGCAGGCGCGCGTAATGTCCGGTGGCGATCTGGCGCGCACCGATGCCGTCGGCCAACTCCAGGAACTGATCGAACTTGATGAAGTTGTTGCAGAGCGTGCAGGGAATCGGGGTGCGCCCCGCGAGATAGTCGGCGATGAACGGCTTCACCACCTGCTCCTCGAATCGGCTCTCGAAATTCACCACGTAATAGGGGATGCCAAGGTGCTGGGCGACGGCGCGCGCGTCGTAGACGTCATCGAGCGAGCAACAACGGCCCACTGCCGAGTCCCCCTGGATCTCGGGTAGACGGCGCTGGTTCCAGAGCTGCATCGTCAGACCGACTACGGCCCGCCCCCTGCGCACGGCGAGGGCGGCCACGACGGAACTGTCCACTCCGCCGCTCATCGCGACTGCCAGCAGCGCGTCAGGCATGGGCGGTGTAAGTAGGCGACAGCTTGCGCAGGTGCGCCACCGACTGGGAAATCGCGTCCGCGAGCGCGTCCACCTGTTCGCGGTTGTTGCCGCGGCCGAGCGAGATGCGCAGGCTGGCCTTGGCACGCTCGCGGCTCAGCCCCATGGCGATGAGGACATGGGAGGGCTCGACCGCCCCGCTCGAACAGGCGGAGCCGCTGGAGACCGCGAAGCCGCGCAAGTCCAGGGCAATGACCATGGCCTCGCCCTCGACGCCCTCGAAGCAGAGACTGGTGGTGTTCGGGAGGCGGGGCGCGGCGCCGCCGTTCACGGCCACGTCCGGAACGCGATTCAGCACGGAGGCCTCGAGGTGATCACGCAGCTCGCTCAGCCGCTCGCCCTCGGCATCCAGATGGGCCTCCATCCAGCCAGCGGCGGCCGCCAGGGCCATGCTGCCCGGGACGTTTTCCGTTCCCGCGCGGCGGTCCTGTTCGTGCCGGCCTCCATGGAGCAGCGGCATGATCTTCACTCCGGGCCGGACATAAAGGGCCCCGGTTCCCTTGGGAGCGTAAAACTTATGCCCGCTGATCGAGTACAGATCGGGCCCGAGCGTGCGCACGTTTACCCGAACCCTGCCGGCGGCCTGCACGCCGTCGCTGTGGAACAGCACACCGGCCTCGCGCGCGATGCGCGCTATCTGCCCGATCGGCTGCACGACCCCGGTCTCGTTGTTGGCGTGCATAATCGAGATCAGCACCGTGTCCCGACGCAGCGCGCGCCGCACGTCATCCGGATCCACGACGCCGGCCGGGCTGACCGGGAGATAGGTGACTTCAACGCCCTCCCGCTCGAGCTGCGCGCAGGAGGCGAGGACCGCCGGATGCTCAATAGCGCTGGTGATGAGGTGCCGCGACGGGGCCGTGGAGCGGCGGATAACGCCGAAGATCGCGAGGTTGTCCGACTCGGTGCCGCCGCTGGTAAAGACGATCTCCTTGGGCCCGCAGTGCAGAAACGAGGCTGTCTGGCGTCTGGCCTGCTCGAGCTTCTGCTTTGCAACCTGTCCGGCGTGATGGATACTCGAGGCGTTCCCGTAGACCTCGGACAGCGCACTCCCGAGCATCTCCCGCACTTCGGGGGCGACGGGCGTGGTGGCGTTGTGATCGAAGTAAAAGCGGCGCACGGATCAACTGTCGTGGCGTGCCGCCTGATCATTAACAACCGCTCGCTCACGGTCACTGGCTCAGAATGAAGACTTCCGAGCCGCGCACGTTCGCAAGCGGAATGCGGAACGGCACACTAGAACCAGAATATCAGGGGCTCCGGCGGCGAATGCGCGAGGCAGGAACGCTATCGCGCCGCGCCGGGGTGACCCGCGGATGCGGGCCACGGTGGCAGGACCGCCCGGCGCGTTCGCCGATCCGATACCGAGGTGGCACGGCCCGTTACTATTGGAGCAGCCATGCCCCGGCGAATTGTGACTCTCACGACTGATTTCGGCACGTCGGACCACTTTGTGGGTGCGATGAAAGGTGTGATCCTGAGCATCTGCCCGGCGGCGGAGATCGTGGACATTACTCATGAGATTGCGCCCTTCGAGGTGACCGAAGCGGCGTTCCTGATCTCGGAAGCGTACCCGACCTTCCCAAAGAAAGCCATTCACGTCGTGGTGGTGGACCCCGGGGTCGGGACCTCGCGGCGTCCGATCCTGGTGGAAGCGGCGGGACAGTTCTTCATCGCGCCCGACAACGGCGTTCTAGCGATGGTCTACGGCCGGACACCGCACAAGGCCCGCGTCATTACGTCCGAGCGGTATTTCCGCAAGCCGGTCAGCCGCACCTTTCACGGACGCGATATCTTCGCTGCGGCGGCAGCGCATCTGGCCAAGGGCGTACCGCCGGCCAGATTCGGCAAGCTGATCGACGATCACCTGAAGCTCGCGTTCGACAAGCCGGCGCGCACGGGCAAGCGCATCTGGACGGGCACCATCCTTAAAGCCGACCGCTTCGGCAACCTGATCACAAATTTTCATGTCGCCGACCATCCGGAGATCCAGACCCGCCCCTTCGAGATGCAGGCGGGCGTGCAGCGGATTACGCGACTGGCGCTGACCTACGCGGACGCGCATGCCGGCGAGCTGTTCCTGATCGTGGGCAGCACCGGGTATTACGAGGTCGCCGCGAACCAGGCCTCGGCGGCCCACCTGCTGGGATGCGGCGTGGGCGCGCCGGTGGAACTGACGATCTATTAAGCACGATTGCTTCCCGAAACGACCCAGTTCCCCAGCCACCACGTGGAGGGGGTTCTGTACGCGGCGCGCTCATTTGCGCCATGCCGAAGGCGCTGCCCGCGGCGGGCGGTTCGTTTTAAAGCACCGGCTCCGGGCGGGCGCTGCGTAGCGCATTTCAGCCTCAGGTTAAGGGCTTTTCAATGCCGATTGAATACTGTTGAATACTGTCCGAGGGGTTGACATGGCTTCGGGAGGCGAGTTAAGCTTTTATTTCGCTTTCGTCAGTGCTCCGTTTCAGGGCTATCCTGAGTCGCTGGTTGTAGCGTCTGCATACCGCCGGGCGCTACGTGAAAAATCCAAAGCTAAGGAGGAGTCGGTTTGAATCAGCCGTACTTCATTGTCGTCCTGGCTCATTCACTACACGGCCGGTTACGGCGCATACAAATTCCCCACCACTTTATTTACACAGTGTTGGCGCTGGCAGCCATTGGCGGATTCTCCCTGTTCGGTTTCGTCTCGAGCTATGTGCGCATGGCGATCAAGGTGGCCGACTATAACAACCTGCGGGACGAAATCAACGTCCTTCGGGAGCGTTACCAACGGTTAGAGTCGGAATCGAAGACAGCAGGTCAGCAACTGGCGAGCCTGCAACTGCTGGCAAACGAAGTTTCGCTGGCCTATGGCATCAAGCAGAAGCTGGAAGGCCCGGCCGAAATCGCCCGGGAAGGCCGTCTGGTGCCGACGATGCGCGAGTCGCTCGACCAGTACAACTTTCTTAAGGGCGCCAATTTCTCCCGCTACGCGCGCAAAGCGTCGCAGTTATTCCAGACGAAGATGATGCCTGCAATCTGGCCCGTGGACGGACGGCTGCTGAGCCATTTCGGGAAGCGGCTGGACCCGTTTTCGGGTGAGGGCGCGTTCCATACCGGCGTTGACATCTCGGCCGGGCGCGGCACGCTCATCAAGGCCACGGCAGACGGCATCGTGATGCATGCGGAGTGGGGCGGCGATTACGGCAGACTGGTGGTCATCGATCACGGGGGCGGCGTGCAAACGTATTACGCTCACATGTCGCGTATCGATGTGGTGGCCGGGCAAGGGATTCGCCGCGGCGAGATCATCGGATTGTCCGGGGCGACCGGGCGCGTAACTTCACCGCACCTGCATTATGAAGTACGCCGCGGGGGCACACCGATCAATCCATATCCATACCTGCGGAGCACGTTGGCGCAAGCGCGGCCGAGCACCGACCTGGGGTTTTAGCGGCTCATCCCTTACAGCGCGTGCCAACGCGCGTTTTCGGAAGGGTTCACTCCAAGCGCGGGACAGCAGTTCGCGGCGCAAAAATCACTCCTCGCGCCCGCCACCGTCCAGCGCTCGCCCGACTCTCGAAATTGGGGGAGCCGCGGCGGCGCTCTCTACACGCTGAAGCACGCGACGCTATCGTTCTTGCGGCGGTGTTTGAGGGCAGCAGCCGCGGGCCGAAGCCTACCCGGCCCATTCCGTCGCCAGGCTCACGAATGTCCGCATGGCCACGCCCGTCGGACCTTTCGCGATGAATGGTTTTGGATCGTCCATCCACGCGGTACCGGCAATGTCGAGATGCACCCAGGGTTTGCCCTCGGTGAACTCCTCGAGGAATTTGGCCGCGGTAATGGCGCCGCCCCAGCGGCCGCCGATGTTCGGCAGGTCGGCGAAGGCGCTCTTGAGGTAATCCTTATATTCCTCATCGAGCGGCATGTGCCACATGCGCTCGCCGGCGGAGATGCTCGCGCGCATGACCTTCGACAGCAGGTCCTCATCATTCGTGAAGGCGCCGATGTGAACGTGTCCGAGCGCGACCACGATTGCACCGGTCAGCGTCGCCGCATCCACCAGGTGCGTGCAGCCGAGCCGCAGCGCGTAAGTGATGGCATCGATCAGGATCAGCCGTCCCTCGGCATCGGTGTTCAGAACCTCAACTGTCTTGCCGTTGAGCGAAGTGACAATATCGCCGGGCCGTTGGGCGCGCCCGCTGAGCATGTTTTCCACCGAGGGCACCACCGCGCTAATGCGCAGTGGCGGCTTGAGTTTGGCGATCGCTCGCATCGCGCCGAGCACCGCCCCGCCGCCGGCCATGTCGTACTTCATCTTTTCCATCCCCTCGGCCGGCTTGATGGAAACCCCGCCTGTATCGAACGTCACGGCCTTCCCGATCAACCCGAGGTGGTCGCCCGCGGTCTCCGACTCGGGCGTGTAGCGGAGGACGATCACCACCGGTGGTTCGTCACTGCCTTGCGCGACGCCCAGGAGCGCGCCCATGCCGAGTTGGCGCAAACGGTCGCGGTCGAGCACCTCGCACGCGAGGCCGGTCTCGCCCGCCATGGCGCGGGCGGCGTCCGCGAGCGCGGAAGGCGTCAGCCGGTTGGCGGGCAGATTGACCAGGTCGCGCGCGAAATTCTGCGATTCGCCGATGACGCGTGCGCGCGCGACCGCCGGGCCGAGGTCCCTGGGTGCTATCAAGGTGAAGCTCTCAATGCGACACTCGCCCTTTTTCGGGTCGGTCTTGAGCTGGTCGGGTTCATAATCGCCGATCAGCGCGCCTTCCACCGCGGCCTGCGCGTATGCGGGCGTGGCGAACTTCTCGTCCAGCGCCAGCGCGATCTTCCGCAGCTTGCGGCCGCGCAGGTCGCGTATGGCCACGCCGGCCAGCCTGCGCATCTCCTGCGGCGTGAACTTCGGCTCTTTCCCGGCGCCCAGCACCGCGAGTCGCCGCGCCCGAATACCCGGCCGGTACAGGAGCGCCATCTCGTTCGGCTTGCCGCTGAACTCGCCCGAACCGTAAAGCTCGGTCAGCCACCCGCTGGTGACATCATCGACGGCGCGGGCCAGGGCCGGCTGCTCGCCCCCTTCGCGCTCGAAGCAGGGCGCCACCACGACATCGCCGTCTGTTTCCAAAATGGAGTTCAAAGTCGAGTGAAGTTCCATAAGCATCGCTATTGCCGCTGCATGGCCCTGCGGGCCTCTTCCCGCATCTCGCGCTCGCGCTCGGCCTCGCGTTTGTCATGCAGTTTCTTGCCGCGCGCGACCGCCAGCTCACATTTGATCTTGCCGTTCTTCAGATACATCTTCGTGGGGATGAGCGTCAGTCCCTTCTCGATGGCCTTGCCGGTGAGCTTATCGATCTCGCCGCGGTGCAGCAGCAGCTTGCGCTTGCGCTCCGGGTCGTGGTTCTGAATGTTGCCGTGCGAGTAGTGGCTGATGTGCGCGTTGATGAGCCAGGCCTCGCCGCGCTCGATATCGGCGTAAGCATCCTTTAGTTGCACCTTACCCGCCTTGGCAGCCTTCACCTCGGTGCCGGTCAGGGCCAGCCCGGCCTCGTAGGTCTCGAGCAGGTGGTAATGGTGCCGGGCCTGGCGATTGTCGCTGAGGATCTTGATGGGGGACTCCGGCTTGGACAAGTTTGGCCTCAACGCGGGCAAACGCCGATACGTCAGATTCTATGTACCGGTAGTGCGTCCCGGCGGCTGCCGGAGCGCGGATGCAGTTCTATCTTAACACAGGCGGCCTTGGTCTATAAAGTGCTTAAATTCAGATACTTAGGCGTGGTGCTCGCAGCCTGGCTAGTGTTCGCGGCGCTGCCGGCGGAGGCCCGCACCCGCAAGGGCGACAAGCTGGTGAAACAGGGCCGCGAGTTCGAGCTCCGCAAACAATACGAAAAGGCGCTTGAGCTTTACGAACAGGCGATGAGCGACGATCCCGGCGACACGGGCTACCAGCTCGCGTCCCGCCGCGTCCGCTTCCAGGCGGCCATGAGCCGCGTCGCGCTGGGGCAGAAGCTGCGCGATCAGGGCGAGCTCGAGCCGGCATTGGCCGAGTTCCTCAAGGCATACGCCATCGATCCCAGCGCCGCCGTCGCCGAACAGGAGATCCGCCGCACGCGCGAGATGATGGAGCGCGAGAAGAAGCAGCCCGGCGGGCAGGCCGCCGAGCGCGGCCTCACGCCCGCGGACCAGGCGCGCGAGGCCATGACCGAGAAGGTCGCGCGCATCCAGCCCGTTCCCGAGCTGAAGCCCATCCAGCGCCAGATCGGGGCGCTCAAGATGAACAATCAGCCCATCCGGGTGCTATATGAGACCGTGGGCAAGCTGGCCGGCATCAACGTGATCTTCGATGCCGAGTTCCAGCCCCCGCCCGGACGGCAGAACTATACTGTCGACCTGTCGAACAGCACGCTTGAGGAGGCGCTCGACTACCTCGCGGTGCTGACCAAGACCTTCTGGAAACCGCTTTCGCACAATGCCATCTTCGTTACCAACGACAATCCCACGAAGCGCCGCGATTTTGAAGACTTCGTGGTCAAGGTCTTCTACATCAAAAATGCAACCACCGTCCAGGAGCTGCAGGAGATCCTGACCACGGTGCGCGGGATTACCGAAATTCGGCGTGCCTTCACCTTCAATTCGCAAAACGCGATTTTGTTCCGCGGCACGGCCGACCAGATCGCGCTCGCCGAGAAGCTGATCAACGACCTCGACAAACCGAGGTCGGAAGTCGTGATTGACGTCATTGTCATGGAAGCGAACCGCGCCAAGGTCCGCGACCTGGCCGCCGCGCTGACCACCGGCGGCTCGCCGGGAATCAAGCTGCCAATCAACTTCATCCGCAGCGAGGGCGTAATCCCGCTGAATACGATCAAAAACATCCGCACGGGAGATTTCAGCGTCAACATCCCGGGACTTCTGCTCCAGGCTGTTCTGAGCGACAGCACCACGCGAGTGCTGCAGCAGCCGCAGGTGCGCGCAGTGGAGGGCCAGAAGGCATCGCTCAAAATCGGCGACCGCATCCCGTACGCGCAGGGCAGCTTCGCGCCCGGCTTCGGCGTGGGCGGGGCCGGCGTCAGCCCGCTGGTGAGCACGCAGTTCAACTTCGCCGATGTCGGCGTGAACGTCGATATCGTGCCCAAGGTGCACGGCCGCGATGAAGTCTCCATGCATATCGACCTCGAGATCTCGAGCGTCAGCGGGCGTGTCGAGTTGGGCGGCGTCTCACAGCCGATCATCAGCCGCAAGCTGATCTCGCACGACATCCGCATCCGCGAAGGGGAGGTGAATCTTCTCGGCGGCATCATCAACACGCAGGACACCAAAGTCATTTCCGGCATTCCGGGCCTGGCGACGCTGCCGGTGGTGGGAAAGCTCTTCGGGACCGAGCACGTCGAGCACAACCAGGGCGAGATGCTGATCGCGCTCATCCCGCGCATCGTACGTTCCAGTGAAGTGACCGACCTGAACCTGCGGGGTGTCGCGGCGGGTTCCGACCTGGTGGTCAGACTGAGCTACGCGCCAAAGGGAGAGGCTCCGCCGCCGGCCGCGGCGCCTGCGCCAGCCGACGAAGCTGCGCCCCCACCGGCCGCGCCGAAACCCGCAGTGCCGGCGCCGGGCGTTCAGCCCGCGCCCACAACGCCCGCGCCGGAACCGACAGTGCCCACGCCGGGAGCCGAGCCTGCTCCCACGACACCCGGTCCCACGGCGCCGGCGCCTGCGCCCGAGGCCGCCAAACCGGCGCCCGCACCGCAAGGCCCGGTCAGGCTGGTGTTCAATCCGCCTTCCGTACAAGCCCAGCTCAGCGCGCCCGTGACGGTCACGCTCCAGGTGGAGAACGCCGTCGACCTGTTCACCGCGCCGATGCGCGTCAAGTGGGATCCCAAGGTGCTGCGGCTGGCCAACATCCGGGCCGGCGCGCTGCTCTCGGGGGACGGCCAGCGGGTCAACTTCAGCGAGAACACTTTGAACGACGCCGGCGAGGCTTCGGTGGTGCTTAACCGCTTGCCCGGTGCGGGCGGGATTAGCGGCTCGGGCACCCTGCTGACGCTCACCTTCCAGGCGGTCGGCCGTGGAACCACCAGCATCATGCTCCCCGAGGTGAGCCTGCGCAATTCGCAGCTCCAGCCGATCGCCGTCGTGACTCCGCCGCTCGCGGTGACCGTGCAATGAGAGAAAGCAGGCAGCAATCAAGGGCCGGCCGCCGGCCATGCCACAGTTCCCCGGGCGCGAACCCCGAGCAGTCGCCGCAGGTCCACGCCACTCGGATTTTCGCGACTGAAAGCAGCGGGCGCCCCGCATCAGAGCGGCGGCTCCGCAGCCAGTGCGGCTTGACCCTGGTGGAGCTGATCGTCGCGTTCACCATCATGGCGCTGCTGACCACAATGGCCGTGCCGCTGGCGCGCTACAAGGTGCGGCGGGAGCGCGAGCGCGATCTGCGCTACGCCCTGCACGAGATCCACACCGCGATCGACAAGTACAAAGATGCATCTGATACTGCGCAGCTCGGACCCGTCAAGATCGGCACCGAGGGCTACCCCGAGAACCTGCAGGTGCTGGTCGACGGCGTCAAGCTCGCGGGGCAGGTGGACAAGAAGATCCGGTTCCTGCGCCGCATCCCGCGCGACCCCTTCACCAACTCCACCGATTGGGGGTTGCGCAGCGTGCAGGACGATCCCGAAAGCAAGAACTGGGGCGGTCAGAACGTGTTCGCTGTATACACGAAGAGCAATGAGAGGGCGCCGGATGGCACGCTGTATTCGGACTGGTAAAGGGGCCAGGTCCGCATCTCTCGCCGGCTTCACCATGATCGAGCTGATGGTCGTGATGGCGATCGTCACCATCATCATCTCGATCGCGGTCCCCTTCTATCAGAAATCGATCATCCGCTCCAAGGAGTCGGTGCTGAAGAACAACCTGTTCACTATTCGCACCGTCATCGACGAGTACACTTACGACAAGCAGAAGGCGCCCCAGACGTTGGAGGACCTGGTGAGCGAAGGCTACCTGCGGCAGGTTCCGGTCGATCCCATGACCGGCAACAACACGGGCTGGCGGGTGATCATGGAGGACGCCATGAGCAGCGTCAACCAGTCCGAGCCGGGCATTTTCGACGTCCGCAGTGGATCCGACGCCGTCAGCCTGGAAGGTACGCCGTACTCGGAGTGGTGACACGCCGTCGCGAAGGCGGGACGATCGTCGTTTATCCGCGGTTCGCGTAATTCCGCGCGTAGTATTCGTGGTACTCGCCGCTCTTTACGCGGCGCACCCACTCGGGGTTGTCCTGATACCAACGGATGGTGCAGGCGAGGCCGTCCTCGAACTGGACCTCGGACGCCCAGCCCGTCTCACGCAGGATCTTGTCGCTGCTCAGCGCGTAGCGGCGGTCGTGGCCTGGCCGGTCGGCGACGTGCGTGATCAGCGTCTCGGGCTTGCCGGTGGCGGCCAGGATCTGGCGTACGACTTCCAGATTGGGCAGCGCGCGGTTGCCGCCGATGTTGTAAACCTCGCCCTCGCGTCCCTTCGCCAGCACGGCCTCGACGGCGCGACAGTGGTCGTCGACGTAGAGCCAGTCTCTCACCTGCAGGCCGTCGCCGTACACGGGCAGCGGCCTGTCTTCGAGCGCGTTCGAAATCATGAGCGGGATCAGCTTCTCGGGAAACTGGTACGGACCGTAATTGTTCGACGCGCGCGTCACCAGCACGGGGCAGCGGAAGGTAGTGAAGTAGGAGAGCGCCAGCAGGTCCGAGCCCGCCTTTGAGGCCGAGTACGGGCTGCTCGGCCGCAGCGGGTATGTTTCATCCGCCTCGTGCGGCGCGTCGACGCTGCCGTAAACCTCGTCGGTCGAGACGTGCACGTACCGGGGAACGTGGTGCCGCCGCACGGCTTCGAGCAGCGTGAAAGTGCCGCGCAGGTTGGTATCGAACACCGGCTCGGGACTGAGAATGCTGCGATCCACGTGGGATTCGGCGGCAAAGTGCACGATGGCGTCGGGCCGCTCGTCGGTCACCAGAGAGTTCACCAACGGCCCGTCGCAGATGTCGCCGTGAACAAACCGGTAACCGGGATGCTGCGACACCGGCGTCAGATTGTCCAGGTTGCCGGCGTAGGTGAGCTTGTCGAGGTTGATGACGCTGACCCGATCGCCGGTGCCCAGCACTCGCCGGACAAAGGCCGAGCCGATGAAGCCGGCACCTCCCGTCACCAGCAGCTTCATTTGTGCTGGGTTTCCCAATCGTAGGCGATCTGGGGATCGTTGTAAGCGATGCGGCCTTCGTCTTTGGGATTGTAGAAACGGTCCGTCGCATACACCAGCATCGCGGCATCGGCGCCGATCACCTTGTAGCCGTGCGCCACACCGGGCGGAATCAGCACCTGCCAGGGCCGCAGCACGCCGGCGTAGATCGTGTTCTTTGCGCCGCAGGTGGGCGACTGCGGGCGCAGGTCGACCAGCGCGATCTGCAGCATGCCGAGCGCGGGCGACCAGAGGTCGGTCTGCTCCTGGTGATAATGAAAGGCTTTGATGGTGCCGGGGTAGCTGAGCGCCGCCGACACCTGCGTCGTGGACGGAGCAAAATCGGCCGGCAGTCCTTTGCCCACACGCAGCACTTCGAGGAAGTAGCCGCGGTCGTCTGGCCAGAGCGCGACGGATTGCAGCCGCACGCCCTGAATCAGGTGCTCGGACGCAGGATCGGTAATCAGACGGCCGATGCCCGGCTCGCACGTAGGAAGAATCAGCGATTCCGGCAACCGTGCCTTGACGGCGATGGCGTGGCTCATGCGTGCCTCACGGCTACCGCGGGCGTCTCCTGCTCCTGGCGCCGCGTCTCGGCAACCAGGTTGGCCGCGCGCAGCAGCGAGTCAAACGTGCCCGCGTCGGTCCACCAGCCTTCGAGGTAGGCGAAGCTCATCGCACCCTCGCGAATGTAGGCATTGTTGACATCGGTAATCTCGAGCTCGCCGCGCCGGGACGGCACCAGCGTATGAATTTTCTCGAACACGCTCGCATCGTACAGGTAGATGCCGGTAACCGCATAGTGCGACTTCGGCCGCTCCGGCTTCTCCTCGATGCCGGCAATGCGGTCGCCGCGAATCTCGGCCACGCCGAAGCGCTCGGCATCGGGCACTTCCTTGAGCAGGATCTTGGCGCCCGCGGGCTGGCGGCGGAAATCCTCCACCGCATCGCGGATGCTGCCTTCGATCAGGTTGTCGCCCAGGATCACGCAGATGCGGTCGCCATGGGCGAAGTGCTCGGCCAGCCCTAATGCCTCGGCGATGCCGCCCTCGCCTTCCTGATAGGTGTAGTTCAGGTGTGCTCCGAAATCCTTCCCGTTGCCGAGCAGGCGCAGAAAATCACCCGAGTTGCGGCCGCCCGTGACCACCAGAATTTCGCTGATGCCGGAATCGACCAGCATCTGGATCGGGTAGTAGATCATCGGCCTGTCATACACCGGCAGCAGGTGCTTATTCGTGATCTTGGTGAGGGGATACAGCCGGCTACCGGTGCCGCCGGCGAGAACTACGCCTTTCATCAACGCTCCCGATGCATGTATGCCTTCGCCGACTGCATGCTGTTTCTTCTTCTGCAGACCTTCTGCTCTCCGCGAGCCCCGGTCCCGGCCGTGGTCTGCCGGCCGGCCGGCCGCCTCAATCAACATCCCGGGCATACTACGGGCGACGCCTCGGGTGCCGAGGGCGTGAGCAGGTAAAACACGACCATGATACAATACCGCGCCGTGAAGCTTTACGATTGGAACAGCATCGAAAAGGAACAGATGAACCCGGCATTCGCGCGCCAGGTGATCCATGGCGATCGCATGACCACGGCGCGCGTTCATCTCAGGAAAGGCGCAATCGTACCGCTGCACGAGCACCCGAATGAGCAGATGACGGTACTGCTCGAAGGCCGCCTGCGATTCTTCTCGGCCGCCGGCGAGGAGATCATCACGGCGGGCCAGGTGATGCAGATCCCGGGAGGCGTGCCGCACGGCGTCGAGGCGCTCGAAGACTGCCTGGCGCTGGACTTGTTTTCGCCGGTTCGCGAGGACTGGGTCCGGGGCGACGACGCGTACCTGCGTAGCGCAGCAGGCTGAGGTGGCGGCGGCCGACGCCGGCCAGTCGCGGTCCCGCGGGGATCAGGGCGAGCAGCGGTAGGCGCGACTGCACTTGGCGGGCGTCCCGCGCGCTCACGGCGAACACACGCGCGGCGTCGCCGCCGCTTTCGCCGACGAGCTGAACGCCCCCCGCGGAGGCCAGTGCGTGCGGCGCGCGCCAGCCCGGGGTTACCTCGATCCGGCGCTCCCTCCAGAGCCGGCGGGGATCAGACGGTTTTTCGAAGATTGCGACCCGCGCGTCCTGCCCGGCATGGGCCTGCGCGATCAGCAGGCGGCCGGGTGCGATCCAGGCGAAGCGCGACATCGCTGAGAGCGGCGTCTCGTTCCAGGTATTGATCGCGAACAGCCGCCAGGGAAGCTCGAAGCGTTCCGGGCTGCGAATCCAGTAATTGCCGCAGAGGATATCGGTGCGCCCATCGCCATCGACATCCGTGAGCAGCAGGCCCGCCTGGTAGGAGGCGGTGTAGAACGAATAGATCTCGCGGTAGCGCCAGCGGCCCGCGGCATCACGCTCATAGAACCGCACCTGCATTCCGCGCTGCACCATGAGCACGCCGCGGCGGCCGAACAGCACCGCGGGCAGGCAGTCGTGCATGTCGATCTCGTCATCGAGCACGACCGGGGAATAGCGGGCGGCGTCGAGCCACACCAGCTTTCCCAGCGGGCGCCCCTGCTGGAGCACCAGGCCGCCGCCGGCCGCACAGCCGCCTTCACCGAAATCTCCGCTCGCCAGCAGGCGCGAGCGCAGGCCGGGAATGGACCAGGCGCGAAGCTCATCGCCCCAGGTGTAGAGGGTTCGCCGGTCGACTGCGGCGCCGCGGATCTCGTGGTCTACCGCCCGCGTCTCGATCACGCTCAGACGCTGCGCGGCCGCGGGCAGGGAGAGCAGCAGGAAAAGGCAAGCTCGCATCGAGTGGTATTCTACGGCACGATGCAGGAGCTGTTGCGGCTGCTGGCAGCGCGCGACGAATCGGTGCCGCTCGACGTAGCGGCTCTCGACCTCGCCACTATCGAATACACCCAGCTCGATCCCGCGGCATATGTCGCCCTGCTCGATTCGTATGCGCGTGAGCTCGGAGAGCGCGTGCCCGCAGCCGCCGGCGGCGCGGAATTTGTGCGTATCGCGAATCAATATTTGTTTCAGGAGCTGGGATTGTCCGGTAATGAAGCGGATTACTACAATCCCGCAAACAGTTGTCTGAACGCGGTGCTGGCGAGCCGCAGGGGCATTCCCATCACGCTCGCGGTCATCTACCTCGAGATCGGCCGCCGGCTGGGACGTCCTACAGCCGGCATAGGTCTGCCCGGCCATTTCATCTTGAAATACGACGATGGCGATTTCGCGGCATTTATCGATGTTTTCCACCAGGGCCGGCTGCTCGATGCACCCGCCTGTTTCGAGCTGGCGCGCCGTATTACGGGCCGCGACTTCTCCCGCGACCCCGAGGCGCTAGCCCCCGTCGGCAAGCGGCAGATTCTCATTCGGATGTTGCACAATCTGCGCGTTGTGTACTTCCGCCGGCAGGATTGGCGCCGCGCGGTCGACGTGCTGACCTGTTTGATTCAAGGCAATCCCGGGTCCGCCGAAGAGTACAAGCAGAGAGCAATCGGGCAGGCGCAGATGAGGCGATACCGAGCGGCGATAAACGATCTTGAGCGGTACCTTGAACTTGCTCCGGATGCCGCGGATCGCGACGGGATTTCTCGCCAACTGGACCACCTGCGCCACTCGTTCGCCACTCTGAACTAGAACGAAGCGGGCATTCTGAGAACCCGCGTCGAACGGGAGAGGTGAAACATGTTGCTGTACGGTCCAATATCGGATCGCATGCCGTCGCAATTCCACAAACTGATCGAGAATCTTCTGCGAGGAAAACTCGACCGGCATGCTTTTGAGCGCTGGGAAATCGAACTGCTGCTCGAGGTCGAGGCCTGCAGGCTGCCGAAGTCGAAACGCGACCGCGCGTTGCGCAGCTATCGCAGCTTCGTGCTGCGGCAGATCGAATCCGGCTGCACGCGTCTGGCCGGCTTTGCCGAATATCTGGCGGAAAGAGGGCAAAAGCGACGCCTCCCGCAAGCCGGCGCAAGCAGCAGCGCATTCGAGGCCGCCAGGGTGTTTGTCCCGCCTCCTCAGGCCGCGCTGATGTCGACAGTGGCCTGCTGACCCGAAAAACGGATCTGCCGCTCGCCGGTTGTGCACGAGCCGGCGAGCGGATTTTCCTTCTTTCAGCACCTTCCTGCTCGCGGCCTCAGTCCTTACAACCGCTCCGACGCGTTCCGGCCGTGCCGCATCTGGCTGAATCGCCGCCTCCACTCGGCTTTGCCGCCGCCGCCCGTCTTCGCTGCGATATCCTGGGTTTGGAATTCGCGTGCTTGGCGGATCCGAGAGCGGAGGAGGCTTTACCATGGGTTGCGGCAGAGCCGGGTTGCCCCCGGAACCAGTTGAGGAAGAGATCGGGAAGCGCAGAATTTTCTGCGTCAAATTCCAACGCGAGATGACCGCTCTCGACGAACCCCCGTTCGACAATCCCCTCGGGCAGCGCATCTACGAGAACGTCTCCAAAGAAGCCTGGCGGCTGTGGCTCGAGCACATGAAGATGATCATGAACGAGTACCGGCTCAACCTGGGCACGCGCGAGGCACAGGAGTTCATACTCAAGCAAATGGAGGACTATTTCTTCGGCGAGGGCGCCGCGTTTCCTCCTGGCTACGTCCCGCCGAAGAGCAAGGGCTGACGGAACCGGCAAAGCTCCCCATTTCACAAATTCCGCTTGCATCCAACCTGGGAAGCGGCGGGGTCCCCCTGTTGGCGTGTCTCAAATTCATGAATCGAGCGCAGCAGGCCACTTGCTAACGCGCGCGGCTCGGAAGTGCTCATTCTGAAGCCGCGACCGCGAGGGAATGCGGCGGCCGTATCGCAGACCTCGCGGTGAAGCGCGCCTGTGCAAAGGCGGCGGCTTGTGCAGGCCGCGAACCTCAACGCGGCACTCAGGCGCGCCGGTACGTACAATGAGTGAATCGATGGACGCAAAGATCTATGACGTGGTTGTGGTGGGCTCGGGCGCCGCCGGTGGTACGCTCGCCGCGCACCTGGCCCGGGCCGGCGTTTCGGTGGCCGTCGTCGAAGGCGGGCCGCGCGTCAACACGCGCACGGATTTCAACACGCACGCCATGCCGTACGAGTTCCCCAACCGTCACATCCCCACAATGAAGCCGGGCAAGCCCGGGTTCGAATCCGAGCGCAGCCGGGGACTGGGCGGCAAGACGATGACCTGGAACGCGGTGGCGCTACGCTTCAGTCAGCGCGACTTCAAAGGCCGCTCGCGCGAAGGCGCGGGCGAGGACTGGCCGCTCGAGTATCGCGACATCGCTCCTTATTACGATCGGATCGAGCGCGAAGTGGGCGTTTGCGGCAATCGCGACGGCCTCGAGGACCTGCCAGACGGCATTTTCCTGCCGCCGGCGCCGTTCAAGTGCAGCGACCTGATCGTGAAGCGCGGCGCCGAAAAGCTGGGGCTGAAGGTTGTACACGTGCGCAAGGCCACGCTGACCCGGAACGCGCTCGGCCGGCCGGCGTGCCACTACTGCGGCAACTGCATGGCGGGCTGC
>JACOTZ010000361.1 GCA_016178155.1 Acidobacteriota bacterium | reverse complement strand
TTTCGGCGCCACCGGCTGTTCCGGGATCTCCAGCAGGGGCGGCTGCACACTGGGCTCCATAGGTCCCATTATCAGCCAAAACATTTCCGCATCGATATGTTTTTTATACCCGCCCCGATATTTTCACACCTTCTCAGGGAACGGATTGCACGGGGCCGGAACATTTGCTCATCTTATTGTTTCGCCGCCCCTGAGCCTGCATTTCTCACCAGCGATCGACTGCGGCTTGCGAAAGGGCTGCATCTACTACGTTGCGCTCGGTCGCCGACCTCGACGTACAGTATCTGCGGCCCTTGCGCTGCGCCTCGCGACGACCGTGGTGAGAAATGCGCGCTAGGTACCCAGATAGCCGCCGGGCAACCGGACCGATTTCTTCTCGAGCATCGCCTTGTTGGCCAAGTGCGGCCCGGCCACCGCGGCGGCGGCGATCTCGACGGTACAGTTGGGATCCTGGCGGGTCTTGATGCAGTCGAGAAAATTCTGCACGTGATTTTCGACCGGCACGGGCGCGACTTCATCGTGGATCGGTGGCGCGTCCGGCTTCCAAGGCTCCGCGTACACGCGATAGCCGCGATCGTCCAGCAGCATAGTCGCCCGATCGCCCATGAAGGTGATGGACCAGCCGTTCTGGTAGGAGTTGGCGTAGTCGAGCGTCCAGGTTGCCATAAAGCCCGGAAACTCGAACACGGCGCTGAAGACGTCCGGGTGCTCGGCGCCGATCATCTTAGCGACGTAGCCGTGGCAGATCGCGGACAGCGGCGGGCCGCTCCTGGTAAACCACTGCACGACATCCATCAGGTGCGTGCCCTGGTCCGTCATATTCCCGCCCGCGTAGTCCCAGAAATAGCGCCACTTGCGAAAGCGCATCGGCTCGAGGTCGCGCTTGCGGGCATTGCCCAGGAACCTGTCCCAGTGCAATTTCCCGGGCAGCGGCGAGTTATCGAGCTGATTCGAGATGTTCCAGTGCCACTGCGGCTTCACCAGTGTGATGCGGCCGAGCGTGCCTTCCTCGACGAGCTGCCTGGCCTTCATGATGGCGGGCGCGCTGCGGCGCTGCATGCCGATCTGCACCACCTGTTTCGATTTCCGCACCGCCTTGATCATGGCCAGGCTCTCTTCGAGCGATTTGGAGAGCGGCTTCTCCAGATACACGTCCTTGCGGGCGTCGAGGGCGGCCATGAGCATGGGCGCGTGGTGATGGTCGGGCGATGCAATCACCACGGCATCGATTCCCGGCCGCGCGAGCAGCTCGTGGTAATCGATGTAGGGTTTGGCTTCGGGCGAGTCCTTCTGCGCGGCCTGCAGGTTGGGCTCGTATATATCGCACAGCGCCACGCACTCGGCGCCGAGCTTCTGGAAGATGCGGTTCAGGTACCTGCCGCGGCCGCCGGTTGCGATGAGTCCGTACGCAACCCGACCGTTCGCCCCCAACGCGGACTTCGGCAGGAAGAGCGGCGCGGCCGCCGCCGATTTCAGAAAATTCCTTCGCTCCATGACAACAACCTCTTCTCCTGTAATTCCCAAACGCCGACGCGTGGACGGTGAGCGCGGGTTACTTGCGAGCGACCAGCACCCGCGAGGGATACCCGCTCTGCCGGAGCGTCCGGTCGCTCAGGATGCGGAACTCGCTGGATTGTATCAACTCCGGGACCCGGTGCTCCACCTGGCGGCCCCAGAATGCGGGCGCGACCCGGTTCGCCACTTTGTACAGTTGGTTGAAGAATTCGACGTTCTGGCCGATCATCACGAGCGCGAAGGTGCCCCGGTGCCGCAGCACGCGCCGGAACTCGCGCAAGGTCAGCTCGATGTCTTCCGCCGCGAGCAGCTCAAAGAGGTAGCAGCAGACGAGCGCGTCGAAGCTGTCGTCGCGGAACGGCATGTGGCGGGCGTCCACGGCTTTGCAATGGGTGCGAGCGTAGGGGAATCTGCGGCGCGCCATTCGCTGGGTGCGGGCGGCCATGTTGGGCGAGAGATCGATGCCGATGGTAGCGCCATTGGGGTTGCGCGCCACAAGGCGCCGGAACATCTCCCCCGACCCGGTGGCGACCTCGAGCACGCTCATGCCGTCCCGGATGCCCGCCGCGTCCACGGCGTGCGCGTGAGCCCGCGAGTGAAAGAAAAACGTCGAGAGCGGGTAGATGGTAGCCAAGCGGTCGTAGATCAAACGTGTCCGTTCGCTGTTGGCCGCGGGCGCAGCGTCCAGCCGCGTTCCCGCGAGCGTCAGCGTGATGAGCTTGTCCAAGCGCTGCTTCCTCCGATCTCGAACTCTTCAACACAACCGGCCGCGGCCCAAATCAACCGCCGCCAATGCCGCGCCGCTTACGCGGCGGCAATGGCAGGCCGGAGCTGCGGGATCTCGATTTCCGTCTGTGTTCCCCGGCCCGGCTTGCTGTCGATCCACATCCGGTAGTCGTTCCCAAACAGCACTTTCAGGCGCTCGTTCACGTTGCTGATCCCGATGCCTTGCTCAAACAGGGAGGCCAGCTTCGATTCGGGAATGCCGACGCCGTCGTCCTCTACCGAGAGGTGTACCCGGCCATCACCCAGCCGGGACCGTACTCGAATCATACCCCCATCCACCTTGCTGCTCAAACCGTGGCGGATGCTGTTCTCGATCAGGGGCTGCAGCACCATGCCAGGGACCAGGAGGTCGAGAGTGCCCGGATCGATCTCCTTGACGAACCGCAGCTTGTCGCCGAAGCGCGTGATCTCGATGCCCATGTAATCGTCGATGAAGGCGAGCTCGTCGCGCAAGGGGCAAAGGCTTTCCTCGTGGCGCATGGCCCGGCGCAGGATGTTCGACAGCTTGTAGATCATGCTGCGGGCGCGCTCCGGATCGAGCCGCACCAGCGACGAAATGGAGTTCAACGTATTAAAGAGGAAGTGCGGGTTGATCTGTCGAGTGAGGGCCGCCAGTCGCGCCTCGTTCAATAGACGCTGCTGGCGTTCGAGCATGTCTTCGTTGCGTGCATTGTTCCAGATCTTCAGCGGCAGGGTTACGGCAAAAACGGTGGCCGCGTAAACGGCTATTACGGTAAGCGCCTGGCGGTCGTCGGCCGAATAGATGGAGAAGATCACGTTGGGACCGAAGAACTGCAAGGCCACCCAGCGGAGAAACTCGGAAAACAGGATGGCGGCCAGAAAGACGGTGTGGAACAGGCGCTGGCTCAGCTTCTCATTCTGCCGGGAGAGGTGGAACAGGCCCAAATCGAGGGGCGAAAACCGCCACACCTCCTCAGGCTTGGGGGCGACGTCGCGCACCAGGGCGCCGAGCACGCCGACGCCCGCGAACAGAGGCATGGCAAGCAGTTCGCCGTGCGCGGTCGCGGGCAGTGCGATCAGGACGCCCGAGATCAGGCCGGTGACATAGCCGCCGAGGAGGCCGGCGAGGAGGCTGCCTTCAAGGCCGAGATCGACGGCCGCGTAGCCGCCGGTCACCACCCGCGTGGCCACGCCCGCGCCGAAGATCGCCGACAGCCCGAGCGCGAACTGCAGGCGCTGTAAGAGCGTTCGTTCCTCGCGGAGCAGGATGCGCTTGAACGTGCCGAAGCGCGCCAGAAAGCTCGCGAGCGATGCCGCGACCGCGAGCTTCAACAACAGCGTGACTAGCCTCTGCTCCAGCATTTCCGGCGGCGTCTTGCGCCGCTGCTCCTGCTACCCGCTCTTCGGCGAAGACTCGCCCGAACGGCAGCCGAACCGCGGCTCGATCCATTCCAGGCGGACAGCGCCGGCGGCCGGCGGGCGCCCGCGGCGCACGGTGGACCGACACACGCAGCCACGCTTGGGCAAGCCGCTACAATAAAGGTTCCAGCACCATAATGCCATCTTCCGGGGTCCAGCTCATCAAGATCGCCGAATCGGATTTCCCCACCCGGTTTGGCCGGTTCCGTATTTACGGATTCGAAGCACGCTACCCGAGCGCCACCGAAGAGGCCGTAGTACTCGCGATGGGCGACATCAACGGTGTCCCACCGCTCGTGCGCGTACACTCACAGTGCCTCACCGGGGACGTCTTCCACAGCCTGCGCTGCGACTGCCGCGCTCAACTCGAGTTGGCGCTGTACTCAATCGCCGAGGAAGGCCGCGGGCTCCTCATCTACGAACAAAAGGAAGGCCGCGGCATCGGGCTGATGAATAAGCTCCGTGCTTATGAACTGCAGGACGAAGGCGCCGACACGGTCGAGGCCAACGAACAGCTCGGCTTCAAGGCCGACCTGCGCGACTACGAGCTTCCGGGCGCGATCCTCAAGTATTTCGGGATCGGCGAGGTACGCCTGCTGTCGAACAATCCGCAGAAGATCGCGGCCCTCGAGCGGGCGGGCGTGCGCGTAATCGAGCGCATTCCGTGCGAGGTTCCGGCGGTCGCCACGACGCAGGATTATCTCCGCACGAAGAAGGAAAAGCTAGGGCACCTTCTGGCCTGACCGCGACACGGACCCGCGAAGCCGCACGCGCCGGGGCGGGCGCCTCAGCGCGAGCCGGTGATTTGACCCGCGGGCTCTATCCGGAAATCTCAACCTCGCGGCTTGTACGCGATGCAATCAACCTCGATGTTCATTCGCGGATTGGCGAAACGGGTTTCCACGGTGGTGCGCGCCGGCTTCTGGTCGCCAAAAAACTCGGCGTAGACCTCGTTCATCGCCGAGAAGTCGCGGCCATCACGCAGGAACACCGAGCACTTGACCACGTCGGACATCGACGCGCCCACGCCCTCCAGAATGCGCCGGACATTGCCCAGCACGAGCCGTGTTTCGTGGCGGATATCCCCATAGGAGAACTCGTTCGTGGCAGGATCGATTGGCCCCTGCCCCGACACGAAGATGAAATCCCCGGCGCGGACTGCATGCGAATAGGGGCCGCGCGCCGACGGCAGCCCGGTGGGCGTGAGTCGTTCGATCATGAAGTTAGTCCGTGTGCGTCTTTTTGCGGGAAGTGCGCCGCGGGCGAGGCCGGTCGCCACCCATGCCGTGGAGGTTCTGCCCGGCCGCGCGCTTGCGCGGCGCGCGCTTGCGCACGGGCTTCTCCGGCGCG
>JACOTZ010000360.1 GCA_016178155.1 Acidobacteriota bacterium | reverse complement strand
CGGTCGTCCTCCAGGACAATCACAGCATCCGCAAACGAGACGCCGTGCTTGCGGTCATTCAGCCGTGCCTTCTCGGGATCCCATTCAACGATCATCCGTGTACGATTGTACACCGCGTCAAAGGATCTCGTTTCCAATTTGTCCCGATAAGTCGGTATCACAACGCTGATCGTGCTCAGTTGTGCAGAAACTCGAGCCGCAGTTGCGGCGCCAGAGGGGACTGCGAGTTTCCGGAGAGGCTAGAATACAAGCCTGGGGCAACAATCGGTTAGCATGCCTAATTCCATAGAGGTCTGCGCATTTCGTACGGGAGCGCTCATTCTCGAACCGATGCGACGGCAGCCACTCCCGCTGGCCGTCCACCACATCCCGCACTGTCCCAGGCGGCGCGCCGGCGCAAGCGGTATGCGAACATGCCGCGGGAACAGTGCTCTGGTGAATCGGCGCTGCGGGCTGTCGTTCTCGGAACAGCACGAAAACAGTCTGCTGCCGCGCAGGCCGCTTTCGTGTCGCGGAGCGCGAAGGCGGACCGGCAGCGGGGGCGTCCTTCGTTTGCGGCCGCTCCCTCAGAAGGTGTGAAAAAATTGATTTCGGGCGTCTTTCCCACAGGCTAACCGAATGCGAACATCTGGATATCCCCTTGACTCAGCTAGCCACTATGGGTTGTGGTTAAGCTCCCGGTCGCCGGCCTCTGGAATACGCGCTGGCGGCCCCCCTGCCGGGCGAGACCCGATGACATGCCGGGAAACGCCCGCGACGACGGCGGTGCGGGCCGCACGCCTGCTGGGCACGAGTTGCCGCCGCAGTCCTGCGTCCCTTCGCGCGGCTCAAGTCAGACGGCAACCACAACATGTTGGGGGCGGCTGAGTCAAGGGGATATCCAGCTGCAAACATTGGAGGCCGGAAATGGTTTTTCCGAATATTTCACACCTTCTGAGGGAGCGGTCGAGACGCGGGTGGAGAGTACGAAACCGTATTTGCGAAACCAGGTGCTTAGCGGAAACAACACGATGATGGGGTGCATCTGGAGCGGAAAGCCTTGAAGCCGCCGGCGCTGGTGGAACGCCATCCGTCGCTCGCTTACGTCCTGCCGTTCGCAACTTTCCTGGCCTTGCTGAGCATAGGCCGGTACCTGGACTTTCTGGGGCGGTGGCAACACCTCGTCATCATCGTGGTGCTCGCGGCGGTTCTGTGGACCTTCTCGCGCCAGGTGCTCTCGTTCAAGGTGGACCGGGGACTGGCAAGCGCGGCGCTCGGCGTGGCCGTGTTCGGACTCTGGATCGCGCCGGACATGCTCTGGCCTGCTTACCGGCAGCACTGGCTGTTTCAGAACGAGATCTTCGGGCGGCTCACCAGCTCGATCCCGCAGGAGTTGCGGGGCGACTGGATCGTCCTGGCGGCGCGCACTTTGCGCGCCGCCGTTTTGGTGCCGATCATCGAGGAGTTGTTCTGGCGCGCATGGCTGATGCGCTGGCTGATCAGCAGCGACTTCCGCAAACTTCCGCTCGGCGCCTCCACGGCACAGGCGATGTGGATCAGTGCTCTGCTGTTCGCCTCCGAGCACGGACCTTACTGGGACGTCGGACTGCTCACCGGTCTCATCTACAATTGGTGGATGGTGCGCACCCGGAGCCTCGGGGATCTGATCCTGGTGCACGGCGTGACCAATCTTTGCCTGTCGCTTTACGTTGTGGCGACCGAACAGTGGCAGTACTGGATGTGACCGCGCCCCCAGCCGCGGCCTGGCAGCGCATACTCTACGGCGCCGCGATCTTTCTCGGAGCCGGCCTTCTCTTCCTGATCGAGCCCGTGCTTGCCAAGGCGATCCTGCCGCGCTTCGGCGGTAGCGCCGGCGTGTGGACCACCTGCATGCTCTTCTACCAGGTGGTATTGCTCGCCGGCTACCTCTACGCGCACTGGCTGAGTCGTTTTTTTTCGCACCGGGCGCAGGCCACGATTCATGTGGGCCTGCTCGCGCTCAGCCTCGTCTTAATGCCGGTAGCGGTGCCGGTCGCACCGCCGCGGAGTGAGCCCCTGATCGAAATCCTGGCCCTGCTCGCGAGTTCGATAGGCCTGCCGTTCCTCTTGCTGTCATCGACGTCACCGTTGCTGCAGTCCTGGTTTCACGGAAGTGCCGGCGGTGCTTTCCCCTACCGGCTGTACGCGGTGTCGAACACCGCGTCGCTGGTTGCGCTGCTTGCCTATCCGTTCGCGATCGAGCCTGCGCTCGCGCTCCGCACGCAATTCCTCGCGTGGTCGGCCGGATATGCGGCATTCGCGCTGCTCGCAGCCGCGGCCGCGCTCGGCATCTATCGCGCGAGGGGGCGGACCGAGCCCGAGCCCGCTGCGCCGGTGGCGCGGTCCACGCGCGCGGCGTGGCTGCTGCTCGCCGCCTGTCCGGCGATCCTGTGGATCACTGTCGCCAATCGCTTGAGCCTGAGCGTCGCGGCCATCCCGTTTCTCTGGGTCCTGCCGCTGAGTATCTATCTGCTCAGCCTCATCCTGTGTTTCCACAGCGGCCGCTGGTACCAGCCGCGGCTGTACCGCTGGCTGGTGCCCCCGGCGCTGATCGCTCTGTCCATCGTGCTGGTACGCACCAGCGCCGGAATCGCTCGCGAGCGTGGCTTCGAGTGGGCGCTCGCCGCCTTCAGTATCTGCCTGTTCGTGTGCTGCATGTTCTGCCACGGGGAGCTGGCCCGGCGCAAACCGCTGTCCGGCGGGGCTACGGTCTATTACCTGACGCTCGCGGCCGGCGGCGCCGCCGGCGCGGTGTTCGTCGGTCTTGTCGCACCGCTCATCTTCCGCGATTATCTGGAGCTGCCGTTTGCGATCGTGCTCTGCCTGTGCCTGGCAATTGCCCTGTTGTTCGGACTCTCGTCCCGGAAGATGATCGCCAGGCTGGTAGTGACCTGCGCGGCGGCCTTTATCGTTGGCGTTCTGCCGGGCGCCCGTGACCATCGCGTACACGCCCGCAACTTCTATGGCGCGCTGGAGGTGACCGAGTCGGGCACGCTCGACGACCGCTACCGATCGCTCTATAACGGCAGTATCCTGCACGGAATCCAGGCGATGGCTGCGGACAAGCGGAAGTGGGCGACCACGTATTACGGGCCGGAGTCAGGCGCGGGACTTGCCATCCGGAGCCGCACTCCGGGTCCGGCGAAGGTCGGCGTAGTCGGCCTGGGTGTCGGGACGCTGGCCGCCTATGCCCGCCCGGGCGATGTGTACCGCTTTTATGAGATCAATCCGCTGGTAGCCACGATCGCGAAGCACGAGTTTCGCTATCTTGCCGAGGCGGCCGGCAAGGTGGACGTCGTCGTGGGTGACGGCCGTATCGCGCTCGAGCGCGAGCAGCCCGGGAATTTTGACGTGCTCGTGATCGATGCCTTCTCCGGGGACGCGATTCCCATCCACCTGCTGACCGTGGAGGCATTCCGGCTCTACCGCCGGCACCTCAAGAAAGACGGCATCATCGCCGTACACATCACGAACAAGTACATCGACCTCTCACCGGTGCTGGAGCGGGTCGCAAACGAGATCGGCTACGAGACGCTGCTCGTGCGCAACAGCTCCGACCCCGCGCGGCACATCAATTTTTCCGAGTGGATCGTGCTCACCTCGAATCTGAGCTTCATCGGCCGGCACATGCCGCAGGTCTGGCGGCCGGCGACGCGCCGCGGCCTGCGGCTGTGGACGGACGACTATAGCAACCTGCTCGCAGCGCTCCGATGAGGCTGGCGGGCGCAATCATGGTCACCGTGGCCGCGGCCGCCGCGCAGGATCGCGCGCCGTACGAGCCGGGCAAGCTGATCGCCCATCTCGCCAGCCGGGCGGTGCGCGAAAGCAGCGGGCTCGCCGCTTCGCGCCGCACACCGGGTGTCTACTGGACGCACAACGATTCGGGCGATCAGCCGCTGATCTTCGCCTTCGACCGCAATGGCCGCGACCTGGGCGCCTGGCGCCTCGCGGGCGCAGCGGCGCGCGACTGGGAGGGCATGTCCGCCGGTCCAGGACCGAAGCGAAACATACCGTATCTCTACGTCGGCGACATAGGCGATAACCACCGCGAACGGTCCGAGATCGCCATCTATCGCCTGGTCGAGCCGGAGACGGGCGCTAAACCCGGTGCACAGACCACGGTCCGGCCGGAGCGGCTGCGGTTGCGCTATCCCGACGGCCCGCATGATGCCGAGGCGCTGCTGGTGCATCCGCGCACCGGCGACATCTACATCGTCACCAAGGGCCGTGAAGGGGATCCGGAGTCGAGGGTCTACAAAGTCGCGGCGCCGCACTCCCCCGGCCGCGTCCTCGTGATGCGGCGGATCGCGACCCTGCGCCTCCCGGATGAATCGATCATCACGCTCATGATCGGGCGCGTGACCGGCGGCGACATCTCCCCTGACGGTACGCGCGTCGCGCTCTGCGGCTACCTCCGCGCCTGGGAGCTGACGCTTCCGGCGCAGGCGCAGTTCGACTCCATCTGGATGCAGCGTCCCCGGCCGCTCTCGCTCGGCGAGCGGACACAGGGCGAGGCCGTCTGCTACCGCCACGACGGCAACGCGCTGCTCGCGACCAGTGAAGGCGCGCCCTGCCCCCTCCTCGAAGCGTTGCGCAAGCGGTAGGATGGTCTTGTGAGGGTAGGCGCAGTATTGTTATTGCTGGCAGGCGCCCTGTACGCCGACCACCGCGGCGGCTTTGACGGCGGATTCCGCGGAGGTTTCGGCGGCGGGGGATTCCGCGGCGGCTTTGCCGGCGGCGGCAGATTCCACGGCGGTTTTGCCGGGGGCGGCAGGTTCGGCCACGTCGGCGGACCCGGAATCTTTCCGGGTGGACGATTTGGCCATGTCGCCCGGCCTGGCTTCTTTCCGGGCGGACACTTCGGCGGCACCTTCCCCGGCACCCGCTTAGGAATTCACGGCGGCTTCGGCGGCTTTGATTTCGGATTCGGCTATCAATCGGCCGCGAGCCCGTTTTGGGGCACCATGTACGCGCCTGTCTATCCCTACGCGCCGCTCCTGACAACTCCGGCGATCTATACGGATCCGAACCCCTATTACGCGCCCGCGCCGGCCGTAACCATCATCACCGTGCCCGCGGTGAGTGAGCCGCAGTACGGCACGATCGTGATCAACGAGGGCCGCGCTCCGCGCGAGTGGGACCGCTACTCGGAACAGCGCGAGCCGACACGCGCCGAGGAAGCACCCCGTGGCCCGCTCATCTACCTGCTCGCCACAAGGCAGGGACCGATCTGGGCGGCGGTCGCGTACTGGGTCGAAGGCGAGACGCTGCATTTTGTGACGCCGCAGCATGAGCGCAAATCGATTCTGCTCGGAGATCTCGACCGGGAGATGAGTGAGCGGCTGAACCGCGAACGCCGCGTCGAGTTCACTCTGCGGTAAGTGCGTTCCGCTGGGCTGAGGAAGGAGCGCGAGCGGGGCTCTGGCGGCGCTCCCGGAGCTCGGCGGTCACCGCGCTATGGCACTTCAGGCAAAGGGTGCGCAGATTCGCCAGATCGCACTCGCCGCCCCCTTCCACGACCGGCACGATGTGGTCGGCGTCCCAGAGGCTGCGCCGATGCCGGGCTTTTACGCCCCACTCGGCCAGGACGCGGTAGCGCCTGGCCCATCGCAGCCGCCGGATACGGCCCCATTCCCTCACGCAATCGAGACCACATCGCGCGCACACGCCCCGGTCGCGGCGGAAAACGAGCTCGCGCAGGTAGGATGCATCCGTTCGCATCCGCCATTCGTGGACACACCAGTCCGAGCAGAAGGTCCGCCGGCCCTTGGGAACCTCCAGATTGCACCAGCGGCAGCGCGCGCGCCCCTCGGGGCCTTTCGGCAGGCAGTCGCCGTCGGCGACGCCGCCGGGCATGAAGCGGCGGGTCGAGCGATCGAGCATGGAAACATTTTATCACGAGAATGTTCTCGTAAGCCGAATCCCGTTGGCCTTGCATGTCCGGCGGCCCCCTGACATCTGAGCTTCCATGCCGGTCTCCGCTATTCTGTCTCTGGATGTCCTCCCCATCCGAGCGTAAGGCCGGGCTGGTTCGGCAGATCGGAATTCCGAGCGCCGCTGCCATTGTCATCTCCAACATGGTCGGCACCGGGATCTTCACCACTACCGGCTTTCTTGCCGGGGACCTCGGCAGCCCGGCGCTCATTTTGCTGATCTGGGCGGTGGGCGCCGTATGCGCGCTGGCGGGAGCATTCTGCTATTCGGAGCTGGGGATTAACTTTCCGGCCTCGGGAGGGGAGTACGTGTACCTCACCGAAGCCTACGGCCCGACCTGGGGCTTCATGTCGGGATGGATCTCGTTCTTTGCCGGGTTTTCCGCGCCTATCGCGGCCGCGGCCCTGGCCTTTTCGGACTACCTCGGGTACTTCTTTCCCGCATTGAAGCAGGAGAACGCACAAATCGCCATCGGCTCGGGCGCGCTCGCGTTCAAGATCGGCCACGCGCAACTGGCCGCGTCAGGGCTGATCCTGTTGCTCACTTTGCTGAACTTTCTGCGACTGAAGAGCGTTGCGAAAGTGCAAAACGTGCTCACCGGGTCGAAGGTAGTGGTCATACTCGGCTTCATCCTGCTGGGACTGTTTTTCGGTAGCGGGAACTGGGAGCATTTCCGAATGGAGGCGGCGCGGACCTCGGCGCGGCCGCTCTTCTCGCAGTTCGCCGTCAGCCTGGTCTGGATTTACGTCGGCTACAGCGGCTGGAACGCGGCTACCTACATCGCCGAGGAGCTGAAAAACCCGGCGCGCACGCTGCCGCTGGCCCTGACCTACGGCACGGCGCTGGTGGCTGCGATGTTCATCGGCCTCAACATCGTGTTCATCTATGCGGCTCCGCTCGAGGAGATGAAAGGCGTTGTGGCCATCGGATCGCTTGCCGCGGCGAAGCTTTTCGGCTCAAGCGTCGCCGGCATCTTCAGCGCGCTGATGGCGCTGTCGCTGATCTCCACCGTCAACGCCATGGTGACGATCGGACCGCGGCTCTATTACGCCATGGCGAAGAACGGCGCGTTCATCCCGATTGCTGCGCGCGTGGATGAGAGGCGGCATACACCCTGGGTGGCGATTGTGTGCCAGGGCGCCTGCGCGATGCTGCTCACTCTCACGCCATTCCCCCACCTGATGTACTACATCGGTTTCTCGTTGAACTTCTTTGCGGTGATGGCGGTGATGTCCATCTTCGTGTTCCGGCGGCGGCCGGGCTGGCAGAAACTACGCGTTGTGAGCTTCGCGTATCCATTGGTGCCGGCCGTGTTCCTGGCCGTTGGCATCTGGATCACACTCTACGGCATGACGTTCGAGCCGAAGGTCTCCGCGGCGGCGATTGCCACCATCGCGGCCGGCGCCGCGGTCTACCATTTCCGTATTCGTGACGCGAGGCGCGCCGCCATCGCGCCGCGTTCCTGAACCCATGGAGGAAGTTCCCCTCCGCCGGCTGCGGGCCGAAGCCGAGATTCTCCCCCACAGCTTTTACCGGCGCCCGACGGTGGAGGTCGCCAGGGACCTGCTCGGCAAGGTGCTGGTGCACGGGCCGGCCGCGGCCATGATCGTGGAGGCCGAGGCCTACCTGGGCGAAGACGATCTGGCAGCGCACGCCGCCCGCGGGATCACTGAGCGTACGCGCGTTATCTTCGGGCCTCCGGGGCACGCCTACGTTTATTTCATCTATGGGATGTATCACTGCCTCAACCTCGTCGCCGAGCCGGAGGGCAGGGCGGGCTGTGTGCTCATCCGCGCAGCGCAGCCGCTCGCGGGCATCCCGGTAATGCAGCAGCGGCGTCCGGCCGCGCGCAAGCCGGAGCAACTCGCGTCCGGCCCGGGACGGCTGACGCTGGCGCTCGGCATCACGCGCGCGCTCAATGGCGCGGACCTCGCGCGCGGCCCGCTCACCGTGTGGCGCTGGGCGCGGGAGCCAACCATCCGGATCAAAACGACTCCGCGCATCGGAATCAGCAAGTGCGCCGACTGGCAGTTACGTTTCGTCGCCGCGGGGAATCCATTTGTCAGCCGCTATCGCGAGACAGCCCGGGCTCTGGAGCGCTAACATCGATAGGTGGCGGCAAACCGCCGCGAATGCGGGTAATCCGCACCGGCCCGCGCCGGGTGTGCCGCAAGTTTCTCGAGCGTGGCTAACCGTCAGCCAGAGCGCCCGCGCGGCGCGGAAATTCGGCCGCAATCGCCGTGAAGCGGCCGGCTGTGCGCTTCTGAGAAAACGTAAGAACGTCAAAGGACATGCTGAAACCCACTATCTTCCGGGAGTATGACATTCGCGGCATCGCCGATGTCGATCTGCCCGATGCGGATATCGAGCAGCTCGGGCGTGCAATCGGAACTTACCTGCAGCGCCGGGCCGGGCGCCGGCTGAATGTGGCCTGCGACGTGCGCCTCAGCTCGGAGCGTCTGAGTGAGGCGATCATCAGGGGCCTGACCGCCTCCGGTTGCGACGTGACGGATCTCGGAGCCGTGCCGACCCCGCTGCTGTATTATTCCGTCTTCCATCTCCGGGCGGATGGCGGCGTCATGATCACCGGCAGCCACAACCCGCCGGAGTACAACGGCTTCAAGGTGGTCTCGGGCGCGGCCACTATCCACGGCGAGCAGATCCAGGAGCTGCGCCGCATGCTCGAGGCGGGCGACCTGGCGAGCGGTCAGGGCCAACGCCGTACGTACGATATTGTGACGCCGTACGTGGAAGAGATTGCGTCACAGTTCAAGTTCAGCCGGCGCGTCAAGGTGGCGATCGACGCCGGCAACGGCACGGCCGGCCCGGCGATGCACCGCATTCTCGAACGGCTGAACGTGGACGCAAGCGAGCTTTTCTTCGAAATGGATGGGTTTTTCCCGAACCACCATCCTGACCCGACCGTGGAAAGGAATCTCAAACATCTCGTCGACGCGGTGCAGACGCAGAAGGCGGAGCTGGGCATCGCCTTCGACGGCGACGCCGACCGCATCGGTGCGGTCGATGAGAAGGGCGTCGTCGTCTGGGGCGACTACCTGATGCTGATCTACGCCCGGGAAATCCTTTCCCGTAAACCCGGGGCGACCTTCATCGGCGAGGTGAAGTGCTCGCAGGTGATGTACGACGAAATCGAGAAGCTGGGCGGCAACGCGATCATGTACCGCACCGGCCATTCGCTCATCAAAGCCAAGATGAAGGAGGAGCATGCCGAGCTCGCTGGCGAGATGAGCGGACACATGTTCTTCGCCGACCGATATTACGGCTTCGACGACGCGCTCTACGCCGCTTGTCGTCTCATCGAGATCGTCGCCGACTCCGGCCAACCGCTTTCGGCGCAGACCGCCGGCTTGCCGAAGATGGTGTCAACCCCGGAGATCCGCATCGACTGCCCGGATGAGATCAAGTTCGACGTGGTCCGGCGCGTAGCCGAGGAGTTCCGCAAGCGACGCAAGATCGTGGACGTCGATGGCGCACGCGTCCTGTTCCCCGAGGGCTGGGGCCTGGTACGCGCCTCGAACACCCAGCCGGTGCTCGTGATGCGTTTTGAGGCGAAGACGCCGGCCCTGCTGGAAGCCTACCGCAAGGAAGTCGAACAGGTCGTCGAACGGGCCAGAAATACGGTGAGTGTGGTATAGCCGTTCCGGCAGACGTGCCGGGAGGCTCGGGTTACCACACGCGCTCCCGGACGCCCCCGCACCTGATCACGTCCGAGCCACCGCCATTCTGTTTTCTGGCTGCTGTCTTCCCAAACAAAACGGGGCAGAGTACGTGACTCCGCCCCGGTGCACCCTTTTGCAAGGATCAGGAATAGTAGCCGGAAACTATCCTCCGAAGCACAGTCTCCGGCTTCGGCCGCGCCGCGGGTCGCGGCCGATGATTCGAGCAACCGGCAGGCTGCCTGGAACGAGCAAGGACCATTCCCGCGACCCCGCCCTGCCCGAACCCAGTCAGCTCTATAAACCGCGTTGCCGCCTGTTTCGAGATTGCCATAATTCCCGGGAATTGACGCAGAAATTTGCGTGCTATTTGTACTAGCCCCGTACTAGTAGCCCCGTACTAACCCAAGTGGTCTTAAGCCGCGGCTTCCCGCCTGCCGGTGTAGCTCTGATGAATACAAAAAAGCCGGATGCGGGATAAACCGCATCCGGCCGGAGGTTTTAAACTTCCTTTCGAATCAGAATACAGTGGTCGAGCGGAAGCGGACCGTGACCGTTGTGCTGTCCGTCTGGCCCGCGGCGTTGCGGACGGTCAGGCGGAAGATGTAGTCGCCGAACAGTCCGCCGATCTGGACCCGCGTCTGCGCCTGACCCTGATCGAGGACCGCCGCGCCCGTGCTGAGCGGTTCCCAGATAAAGGTGAGTGCGCCGCCCGCGGGATTGACCGACTGCGAGCCGTCGATGGTCAGCAGCCGGTCGAGAGTCTCGATCGTCGATGGACCGCTGATGATCGCAACCGGCGGCGGCGCTGCCGGCGTGACCGTAACGTTGATGGTGCAAGCCGCTGTCTGGCCGCCCGCGCCCGTTGCCGTGACCGTGTAGGCGGTATTCGCCAGCGGGTTGACTGTCACCGGACTGGCGGTGACCGTTCCTACGCCGCTGCTGATCGAGATGGTCTGGGCATTAGCAGCGGTGAAGAACAGCCGGACCGCGTCGCCCGGCCGCGGTGAGGTGCCCGGGTCAGCGCGGCAGTCAGTCAACGTGGGTGCCTGCCCGGCCGGTGGAGGCGGCGGCGGGACATTGACGGTAATGGTTGAAGTCCCGCTCACCTCCCCGAAGCGGTTCCGGGCCGTCAGCGTATAGGTGGTGGTTTCGGTGGGCGAAACCTGCCGGCTGCCACTCGCGGCGACGGTGCCGATGCCGCCCGAGATGGTGACCGTATCGGCGTTCTCCACCGACCACGTCAGGGTCGTCGATTGCCCGCGGTCGATGGTTGCCGGGTTGCCGGCGAAGGTGACGATGCGCGGCGCTGTTCCCGGCGTCACCTGCACCGTGATCTGGCAACTGACTTGGCCCGCCGGATTGGTCGCGGTCACCGTATAGGTGGTCGTCTCGGCCGGCGAGACTGTGAACGAGCCACTGCGCGCGACCGGGCCCACGCCGGGGGTGACTTCCACCTGCTCGGCGCCGAGCGTCGACACGAAAACGGTCGCGCTCTCACCGGCAACGATGTTCATCGGTGATACCTGGCAGGCGACAATCGTGGGCTCGACCCGCTCCTCGACGACCACGGTCACGGTCGCGGTGGCTTCGCCGCCCGGGCCCCGTGCCCGCAGAGTGTAGGTGGTGGTTCGCGGCGGCCGGACCGTGCGCGTACCATTGGCCGGCACCGTCCCGAGTCCGGGCTGGATCTCAACCCGATCTGCATTCAGCACCTGCCAATCGAGATTCGAAGCCTCACCCGCGCGGATGCGGTCGGGACTGGCCGTGAAGCGGGCTACCGTGACCGGTTCCGGAACCGCCGTCGTCACCGAGCTGCGGGCGACGCACTGCGCGCCGCTCGGATCCCGCGCCGTCAACTGGAACACGTAGGTCTGTCCCTCCGCCGCGGTGAAGCGCGCGGTAGCGGTGTTCATTCCGGTGATCGAAACCGCCGGGCCGCCGACCTGCGCCCACTGGAAGGTGATGGCATCACCTTCCGGATCGAAAGTCCCGGCTGCATCCAGCGTCACCGGACCGGCTTCCACGCCGACCTGATCCGGCGTGAGTACGCAAACCGGCGCGTCGTTGCCGGTGCGCACGCGGCGCGTCAGCAGCTCATACCGGACGCGCGGTACGTCCGCGGGAACTGCGTGTTGAATGCCGTTGTAGCCCTCCAGGTAATCCTTCGGCCGCATAAAGTTGCCGAATTGGAACCCGAAGACCACGCGGCCGTTGTTGCCGCGCGAGATGAAGGTCTCGTTCATACCGCCCTCGATGGTGAAGGCGAAGCGGTCGCTGATCGGGAGCACGAAGCGCGCGGTGCCTCCCATGCGGTCGGCGTTGGCGGCGCTCTTCAGGTACCCGAGATTGCCCTCGACGTAAGTATTACCGACCAGTCCGAGT
>JACOTZ010000359.1 GCA_016178155.1 Acidobacteriota bacterium | reverse complement strand
GGGCTAAGCGTGGGCAGAGCGACGTCCGGGCCGTAACGCAAGTGAAGCGATTGAGCCTCGTGACATGACAATCCGGAGGCCGACAAGGTCGAAAACTTGGAAGGCACCAGTAGGCTCCCGCAAACGGCGAGGGGGCCGGAGACTCCGGCGGGGTCTGAGAGCACGGCACGGACGAAGAAGGAAGCGTCACGGAACCTGGGAGATCCACGACGGTCTTGAGCGTTGAATCGAGTAGGCCGACTGAATGGACCATCCATAGGAAGGCCGACGCCGTCGTGGAAGTCGGATCCGCTGGTAGTACTCGGCGCGCGGGAAAGCCGCGCACAAGGGGAAGCGGCGGAGCAGGTCGAGAAGCTGGGCCAGGGACACATCCCCTACGCTCAGAAGTAGGAATCGGATGTCCACACAACTGGAACAGATTGCGGCCAAGGCCAAGGCGGACCGCACGCTGCGCTTCACCTCGTTGGCGCATCTGCTCACGCCAGCGTTTCTCATGGAGACCTGGCGGCAGATGAACCGGCGCGGCGCAAGCGGAGTGGACGGGGAGACGACGACGGAGTTCGAGCGCGAGCTGGAGACGCGAGTCCAGGATATTTGCGTACGGCTGAAAGCGGGAACCTATCGGGCGCCACCCGTTCGTGGGGTGGAGATTCCGAAGGGTCCCGGGAAAGTCGGCCCGACGGTCGAAGACCGATTGGTTCAGCGTGCGGTCGCGCGTATCGTCGATGCAGTGTTCGAGGCGGACTTTCTGGACTGCTCGTATGGATTTCGGCCGAAACGCAGCGCGCATCATGCGCTGCGTACCCTGAGGGCCACGCTGGTCACCAAGAAAGTGCGGCATCTCTACGAGGCCGACATCCGCGGATACTTCACCCACATCAATCAGCAGTGGCTGAGGCGGATGGTGGCGCACCGGATTGCAGACGGCGCCATCCTGCGCCTGATTGGCAAATGGCTCAGAGCCGGCGTCATGCAAGACGGCGTCGTCGTCCGAACGGAAGCGGGGACGCCGCAAGGCGGCCCGCTCAGCCCAGTCCTGGCCAACGTGTATCTGCACTTTGTGCTCGACCTGTGGTTCGAGAAGAAAGTGCGGCGGTGGTTTCGGGGTGAGGCGTACCTGACTCGGTTCGCTGACGATTTTGTGGCGAGTTTCCAATACAAGCGGGACGCGGAGAACTTCGACCGATATCTGCGGAAGCGGTTCGCGCGGTTCAACCTGGAGCTGGCCGACGACAAGACGCGGCTGCTGCTCTTTGGACGCTTCGCCGCCGAGAGAAAGGCGGCATACGGCGAAAGACCAGACACGTTCGACTTTCTGGGCTTCACGCATGTATGCGGAACGGACCGCCGCGGCACGTTCGCGGTGATTCGGCTCCCGAGCCGGAAGAGCCGTCGCAAGTTTCTGGCGCGCACCAAGGAGTGGCTCTCGAGGCATCGGCACTGGAAGCGACGGGACCAGCAGCGTCACTTGACGACGATGCTGCGTGGCTTCTACCAGTACTTCGGATTGCATCACTGCAAGCCGAAACTCGACGACATTCGGTGCGAGGTTCAGCTGCAGTGGATTCGAGTGCTGCGCAGACGCAGCCAGCGCCACCGGCTGTACTGGTGCTACCTCCTGAGTCGCTCGTGGTTCGAGCTGCCGTACGCGGAGACCCGTCACGCGACTGTCTGACGGGGCCTGACCGTGAGTGCGACCTGGGGAGCCCGGTGCGGGAAACCTGCACGCCGGGTTCTGCGTGGGGGGACGGGTGCAAGGCGCCATGCCGGCTCGGTGAGGCCACTGCCTCGAAAGGGGCAGCTCCGGCGAGGCTCCGCAAAGGCTACCGCTCCGAGGCCTGTCCCTACCAGCCACCGAGTGAACCACGACAAATTGATGGGCCGCGTCGCTCACCGGCTCGAGGACAAGCGGCTGTTGAAACTTATCCGGGCATTCTTGAATGCCGGGGTGATGGAGAACGGGTTGGTCAGTCCAAGCGTGGAGGGCACTCCGCAAGGAGGCCCACTTTCGCCACT